>CALIAG010000516.1 GCA_938041325.1 uncultured Saprospiraceae bacterium
TCACTGCATCTTGGAACAGCAAAGAAGCAACAACTATCGAAGCTGGTGAAAACGTATTCAGTGTTACATTCAGAGCAACAGACAATGTAAACTTAAGTGAAGCAATAGCGTTGAACTCACGTTATACTGCAACTGAAGCTTACAACTCTAGCTTAGAATTGATGGACGTAGCAATCGAATTCAACGGAAAAGCAGCAGCTAACTTCGACTTGTACCAAAACCAGCCAAATCCATTCAAGGATGCAACTGTTATTGGTTTCAATTTGCCAGCAGCTAGTGCAGCAACGTTGACTGTATACGATGTATCAGGAAAAGTATTGAGATTGGTAGAAGGTGATTTCGCAAAAGGATACAACCAAGTAAGCTTGAACAGAAGCGAATTGGCTGGATCAGGAATCCTTTACTATACTCTTGAGACTGCAACTGATTCTTCAACTAAGAAGATGATTATTGTTGACTAAGCAATAGTTTAAATACGAATCCGGTTTAATTTTTAAACTAGATTTTAAAAAGCCTTTCTCTGAGCAATCAGAGAAAGGCTTTTGTCTTTTAATTGGAAGAAGTAACTCCAATTAGTTATACATTAAGAAGAATTAAATTGTTTTAAATTTTATGTATTAACAAAGTTTTGTTATTTTTGTAAATCCTTTTATAAGGATCCTTCCCACAAACCGTAAACTAATAATTGCAACAAAGATTGTTTCTATTTTTTTAATAGTGTTCTACTTTATTAATGGAGTATTCCCTGTTTTAAAAAAGAATAAAGTTGTATCCCACAGCCGAAAGTAGATTTCCCAAAACTGAAAATAACTTAGACCTAATATGGTTTTCTTGTCACGTATAAGAAGGCCTAATGCTATTTTTTGCTCGGTCTAAAATCAACACTTTGAACTAAAGAGTAGGACCTGTTTTTTGGTGATTTTTTAAAAATCTAAAATAAAAGAAAGCAGGTTTTGCCCTTAAAAAATAGAGCTCAATAGCCGGTTTAAGAATGCTTTAAAATCGGTTTTTGGGATGGCCTCTCTCCGTGCTAAGTTGGAGGGGGGCTTTTTAATTTTAGGAACCTGCCTTTGGAAAGCATAGAATAAGTCTGATAACTATTTCCCTATCTAGTAAACTTTGCAACAGTTTTGAATCATTCTCCTAAAAAGAAAAATAATTTCTTTAAAACAGAGAAAAGTTTTTATTTATTATAATAAATTTATATATTTGTAAAATACCACAAACAGGGTATGTGACTCAAAATTATATACTGTATATTTGTGATATGATTGTTAACTTATTTTGTAAGATATCAATCAAAGTAAAAGACAAATTTTAATTCCAATAATCCAAAAACAGAACAAAATTATAAGACATAATTTCACTTTGCTTTGTCGTTAAAGACAAAAAAAAGAGGGTTTTACGAGACATGAACATATTCACACCAAAATTTTCCCTTTAACAATTTAGTGTCCTCTCCCTCCAACGTGTTGTCCCTTTAAAAGGATTAACATTCTTAGTTTGGTTTTTTCCCGTATCAATCTGGGACTATCTTTCATTAAAAAAAAAATACAAGAATAGTAGGTCTTTGTACCTGTTATATCTTACTACTCTTTTGGGCTAACCAAACACTTTTTCATTTAGCAAAGTACTAATAGCATATAGGTATACAGTTGACTCAGCATTGTAGAGTTTGGCTATTGCCTAAAGAAAAACGAAATATCACTTTCGATATATAAGATTAATGTTTAGAGATTTTTTTTTAAAACGGTTTTGGGATGACCTCTCCCTGAAAAGTTAGGGAGGGGTTCTTTTTCCTCAAAGTTGTAAGCAGTAAAAACTGTTCTCTTAATCTCAAATATAGTAATCGATAAAAAGACAAATTATAATTCAATAATATCATAAACAGAACAAAATTATAAGACATAATTTCACTTTGCTTTGTCGTTAAAGACAAAAAAGAAGGTTTACGAGACATGAACATATCAACATAAAATTTTCCCCTAAACAGTTTTATGTCCTCTCCTTCAAATGTTGCCCTTTAAATAAGGACAACTTCTAAATTTGGTTTTTCCCGTATCAATCAGGGACTATCTTTCATTAAAGAATACAAGGATAAATAGGTATTTGTACCTGTCAGGCCTTTCTATTCATTTTGGATAACCAAATAATTTTCCATTTAGCAAAGTACTAATAGCATATAGGTATAGAGTTGACTCAACATTATGGAGTTTAGCTATTGCCTGAAAAAAATAAATATCACTTTCGATATAAAGATTAATGTTTAGAGATTTTTTTTAAAACGGTTTTGGGATGACCTTTCTCTAAAAAGTTAGAGAGAGGTCCTTTTTACCTCAAACTTCATTCACTGAACATTTTAATACAAAATAGCAGATAGGCATACCGTTGGAGTTTGATTGTAGGGTTTGGGTATTGTCAAAAAAAAATAAATATCACTTTTCGATATAAAGATTAATGTTTAGAGATTTTTTTTAAAACGGTTTTGGGATGACCTTTCTCTAAAAAGTTAGAGAAAGGTCCTTTTTACCTCAAACTTAATTGACTAAACATTTTTGAGGAGATTGATTGACTTATGTAGCAATTCATTAGTCGCAACAAAAACAAATAAAAACAGAAGAGTGGTCCTCTGATTCCATATTGATTTTACTTCTTATAAAAGGATCGAACACTTTTTAGTTTAACAAAATATTTAAAGATTTTAAAACGGTTTTGGGATGACCTTTCTCTATGAAGATAGAGAAGGGTCTTTTTTTATCTTCTCTGAAACAATTGCGTTTATTCGTTATGAGGTAGCCTTGCGCTTTTCGCTGGCATCTTATTTTTGAAAATAGATATCTGGTGAAAATGATAGCAATAAACTGCCCTTGCTTTTCATAACTTTAAGCACAGCCTCATCAAAAGTCCGATAATGTCATTTAATGATTCAATATTCGGGAATTAAAAATTTCCTGTTGCTGTGCAAAAACTTATCTTTGCGCCGTGGCAAGAATATTAGGAATAGATTACGGAACAAAAAAAATAGGAATAGCGGTGACAGATCCCTTGCAAATTATAGCAAGTCCTCTGGATACTGTACCTACATTATCAATTTTCGAGTTTCTTGAGAACTATTTGAGCCAAGAGGATGTTGAAGCTATGGTAGTAGGAGAACCCATGCATATTGATGGGAATCCAACAGCAATTGAACCACAAATAATAGGTTTTATAAGAAAGATACAAAAGAAGTATCCTGATTTAAATATCTACAGACAAGATGAACGGTACTCAACAGTGGATGCCAAACAAGCAATCTTGGATAGTGGGGCAAAAAAGAAAAAAAGAAGAGATAAGAATTTAGTTGACAGAGTCAGTGCAGCATTGATTTTGCAAGCTTTTATGGAAACCAATAGAAACAGTCAGTAGTTCGAAAGAATTATTAAAGAATATAAAAAAATGATTTTACCAATTTATGCTTACGGGCAACCCGTTTTGAAAAAGGAAGCAATAGATGTCAAAGAAAATTCACCAGAATTTCAGGAACTAGTGGCCAACATGTGGGAAACAATGTACAATGCCAATGGGGTAGGCCTAGCTGCTCCTCAAATCGGTAAAAGTATCAGATTGTTTATTATAGATACAGTCCAGACCATGGAGGAAGGGAAAGAAGATGAGGGTTTAAAAATGGTTTTTATAAATGCGTATAAAATCGAAGAAGGAGGAGATGCTTGGCCATACGAAGAAGGCTGCTTGTCTATACCAGATATTCGTGCAGATGTAGAACGACTTTCACAAATCAAATTATCCTACTTGGACGAAAACTTCAAAAAACAAGAAAAGGTTTTTACTGGAATTAATGCTCGGGTTATTCAACATGAATACGATCACATTGACGGGATTTTATTCACAGAATATTTGACTCCTTTAAAAAGACGCTTGATGAAAAGAAAGCTGGAGAACATCAAAAAAGGAAACATTTCACGAGAATATAAAATGAAATTTGTAAGACCTAAATAAAAGACACTTACTTTCTCCCAAAATCAGCAGGGATTTCTCCCCACTCTTTTGTATTCCATTTAAGAATCGGATTGGCATATTGATTGGATTTGAGCCATTGCTCTCCACGGGCAATTAACTTAAACATTTTATCATTGATTGCAGTGCGTTCCAGCTTGGTATTGATCTTTCTTTTTTTCACCCATCCCATCGCAATTTTAGAATCAGAATAGATCGGTAAATCATATTGCTTGGTCTCTTGCAAATACGCAAGGCCATGGACCAAAGCCAAAAATTCTCCTATATTATTGGTTCCTCTTCGAAAAGGGCCCACTCTGAATAATTCATCTGCACTCTTGGTATCCACTCCTCGATATTCCATCACCCCAGGATTGCCACTACAAGCGGCATCTACAGCAATGCTGTTCCAGACAATATCCGCTCTTGCAGCTTCACTAATTACTGGTTTGGTTTTTTTATTACTGCCGTAATAATTTTGGTAATTACCATTATAGGCTTGATGTGCTTCTTCCTTGGTTTTAAATGACTTATATCTAGCGTTGGGATATCCTTTTATCTGTAACTGACATTCAGACCAGCTATCAAAAATTCCAGTATTATTTCCTTCCCAAACAACGTAATATTTTTTCGTTTTAGCCATAGTTGAAAATTAAAATGCTTTGAACAACGCAAGTTAATTAATTTGTCAGAACTATGATTCACGCCATTGAAAAAAGGGGTAGAACAGGATTTATAAGATAAGCAAGATAATCAGGATACGTTCAATCGTGCCCATCATAGAAATCTTAAAAATCCTGTTCAAACAAAAAGGAATAAATACATCTAGATTAATGAAGACATGCAAGATGGCTAGTTAATATTCGTTTCTTGATCAGAGATCAAAACTAGCTTAGGTTTTTTAACTTTGCACTTTAGTCACAGACATTTTATTTCAAAATAAAAATTTACATGTTCATAGATACCCACGCTCATTTGTACCTCGATCGATTTGATGAAGATAGAGAAGCGGTAATGGAAAGAGCGCAAGAGAATAAAATAGAGCGCATTTATTTGCCCAACATTGATGCCTCGACCATCGAAGCAATGTTGAAATTGGAAGAGACTTATCCCAAGCGTTGTTTTGCTATGATGGGACTGCATCCTTGCTCTGTGAAAGAGAATGTAGAAGAAGAACTGAGAATTGTAGAAGAATGGTTGAACAAACGTACTTTTTGTGCCGTCGGAGAAATTGGAATTGATTTGTATTGGGATACTACTTTTTTCGAACAACAAAAAATGGCTTTCAGAAAGCAAATTAATTGGGCCAAGGATTTAGGCAGACCAATCGTTATTCATTCTCGAAACAGTACAAACGAAGTCATTGAATTAGTGAAGGGAGAACAAGATGGGAGGATCAAAGGAATTTTCCATTGTTTTGGAGGATCGGTAGAAGAAGCGAATCAAATTATAGATCTTGGATTGTACTTAGGGATCGGAGGCGTTTTGACCTTTAAAAAGTCTGGATTGGATAAAACGTTAGCTGAAATTGATGTTAAACATTTGGTTTTGGAAACAGATTCTCCGTTTTTAGCACCGAGTCCTTTTCGAGGAAAAAGAAATGAAAGTGCCTACATACACCAAATTGCTACCAAACTTGCATCTATTAAAGAAATGGAACTTGCCCAAGTTGAAGAAATCACCACAAAAAATGCGATTGAGATTTTTGGAGAATAGCTAATTTAGCGATTAAGCAGTTTTTGCAACTAAAACGATAGTGCAAAAATCATTCATCACTATATATATGGTATAAGTACCCAAAATTTAGGCACTCAGAAAAATAAAACAGAGGTTTGAATTGAGTTTGAGGACAATTATTACTTTAAAAGCTTTTCAACAGTCAAAAAATTTTGAATTCTTACTTATATTTACAATTTTTACGTCAATCTCCACTATTATTGTGACTTTTTCAAAGGAAAAGACATTCAAGCGGAGAAATTTGAAATTTGAATCAATAGGAGAGGTGTCCGAGTGGCTTAAGGAGCACGCTTGGAAAGCGTGTGTGCATTAACGTGTACCGAGGGTTCGAATCCCTCTCTCTCCGCAGTGAAAACTAAAGGAGTTACAGAATAGATTCTGTTTGCAAGAATATTAGAATTTTCCCTCACGTGGTATTTTACCAATCATTATTATGGAGTAAGGAAACGAAAAAGAATTCTTCTGTAGATTGTATTGAATTCTGTTTTATTCTTCTTATTATTATGTATTCAAATTAAACAGACAAATCACCCAACGAACTTTTCAAAAATTAAATAGATTCAATCTTTTAATTTAACGAAAGATTGTAATTGAAAAGGAATAAAGTTTTGTTTTAATATAAATATAAAACTGACTCCAATCTGCATACTTAAAATTATTTTTTAATAACTTCAAACATACGTAAAAACCTTATTGACTATGCGAAAGAAGATATTCGTACAACTAATGTTTACAGTTATAGCAATGTTTATGACTACTGCTACTTACGCTCAAGAAGCGACAGGCTTTCAGGTATTGAAAGAAAAATTCATTGAAGGTGGCTGGCAATTTATGAGTTTGGTATTGGTTTGTTTAATCCTCGGATTGGCATTCTGTATCGAAAGAATCATAACATTAAACATCGCTACTGCTAACACAGACAAATTGTTATCAAGAATTGATGAAAACCTAAAATCAGGTGACGTCAACGGTGCAATGGAAGTTTGTAAATCTACTCAAGGCCCAACTGCAAGCATCTTGTATGAAGGATTGAAGAATTACAACAAAGGACCAGAAGCTGTTGAAAAAGCAATTGTTTCTTATGGTAGTGTCCAAATGGGACTATTAGAGAAAGGATTGGTTTGGATCGCTCTTTTCATCGCGATTGCTCCGATGCTCGGATTTATGGGTACGGTAATCGGTATGATTGAGGCCTTTGACAGAATTCAAGCAACGAATGACCTTTCTCCAAACGTTGTAGCGGGTGGTATTAAAGTAGCCCTATTGACAACAGTAACGGGATTGATCGTAGCAATTATCCTTCAGATTTTTTACAATTACATTGTTTCCAAAATTGACGGTATTGTTAATAAAATGGAAGAGTCTTCTATCGCTTTGGTAGACATCATGGCTAGCAACAATGTTTTTAAATAATCAAAAAGGAAACTTACTATTATGTATAAATTTTTAACAAAGAACGGACAACCCGTTGCCTTTGGCCTCGGCGTCCTCCTTTCGTTTCTCTACCTTGGGGTAGCAATGAGTGATATTGATTCATTCAATGCGCTTGCTGAGGCGGATCAGAAAAAATCAGATAACTTTAATCTTGGATTGATTATCTCAATTGCTCTAACCGTAATTTGTTTTGCATTAATGGTATTTTTTGGATTGTTTCAAGTTCTAACCAATCTAAAAACTTCTACCAAAGGTATTCTTGGGATTGTAGCTATGATTGCAGTCTTTGGTATTGCCTATGCAACAAGTACTGTAGAAGGAGCTGATTCTCCAATCTATGATACGATTACAACATTCAAAGTATCTGATGGCGAAAGTAAATTTATTTCAGCAGCCATCACTACCGTTGGTGCACTTAGTGTATTTGCTGTAGTTGCATTTGTTTTTTCTGAATTGCGTAACTTCTTTAAATAATCAGAAATGGCTAAAAAGAGCAGTAAAGATAGATTAAGCAATGAAATCAATGCCGGCTCTATGGCTGATATTGCATTCCTTTTGCTTATTTTCTTCTTGGTAACTACTACCATTGTTGAAGATAAAGGGATTACTGTAAAGCTTCCACCTTGGTCTGAAGAAGACGTGGATCCAACTAAGTTGAACACACGTAACGTTTTTTCAGTCCTTGTAAATGCACAAGATCAACTACTCGTAAGAGGAGAACCAGCTGACATCAAACAGCTGAGAGAACGTGCTAAGGAGTTTATCACAAACCCACAGAAAAGGGATGATCTTGCTGAAAGACCTACTAAAGCAATTATCTCATTAAAAAATGACAGAGGAACCAGTTATGGAACTTACCTGGAATGCTATAATGAGTTGAAAGCTGCATACAATGAATTGTGGGACGAAGAAGCCAAGAAACTGTATGGACGCGAATATTCTGATGATATGCCTTTTGAGCAAAAAAAGAAAATCAAAGGAACGATTCCATTCGTACTTTCTGAAGCTGAGCCTACCAATTTTGGTGGTGAATAAGATCGTCGGTTGAAAAACTACGTTTTTTAATTCTTAATGAAGTCCACTTTCGAGTGGGTTAAAAAATGTAACTATGTCTAAATTTCAAAAGAAAAGAGGTAAAGCCTCACCAGCAGTTTCGACAGCATCTTTGCCGGATATTATCTTCATGTTGCTTTTCTTCTTCATGATGGTAACCGTTTTGAGAGATGCAGAATTGAAATTGACAGTGACTACTCCAGAAGCAACAGAGTTGACAAAACTTCAGGAAAAATCACTGGTAAACTATCTGTATATTGGTAAACCGATTAAAAAGTATGAGGAATCTTACGGAACCTCTCCAAGACTTCAGTTAGGAGATAAGTTCGCTACAGTTGCTGATATTCCTTTGTTTTTGGAAAGACACAAAATCAAAGTTGCGGAAAACAAAAGACCTAAAATTACTTCTTCTCTCAAAGTAGATGGAGACGTGACAATGGGAATTGTGCAGGATATCAAAACACAACTTCGTAAGTCCGGACAACTAAAAGTAAACTATTCGGCTAGACCAAGACCAGAATAAAAGTTTTCAAAAAAATATAAAAAAGGCCATTCATTTTATGAGTGGCCTTTTTTCGTTTGTACAAAGACTATTCTTTAGTCTGAACTATGATTTTGATGATTTAATGAAAACTATGATTAGGCATATTGGCCAAGTCAGCATCCTGGAAGGCTAGAGCAAACCTAGTCAATCAATTAATCATTCTTAATCATAGTTCAGATCCTTCTTGAGTTTGAGCAATGATTTTAATGATTTAATGAAAGCTATGATTAGGCATATTGGCTAAGATAACATCCTATAACGCTGGAGTAAATCATAGTCCATCAGCTAATCATTCTTAATCATAGTTCAGACATCAGCCTTCCATTCAAAGCCCTAAAAAGGGGCAAATCCTTACAAATCCATCTATTTTTTAAGTCCAAATAAACCCCGTTCATGCTATTAATGGACAATTTCAGGGTATTTGATGCCTTTTTGCTTGGCTTTTAAGGCTGAATTGCGGAATCTTACTTTAGAAATGTACTGCATGAACGCAGCGAACCGCGAATATAATGAGGGCAGATATCTGAGTGAAAAGTTCGAAACGTTAAAAGTTGACAGGTACATTTTGACTGCAGAAAGATTTTAAACACAAGAAGGTTGATAATCATCGTCAACTGCGAGTTTAGATAATCAAAACCAACTATTATGCAGCTTAATAAACAATGCCTTAAACTATTAGTCTTATCCAGAAAGAGGAACTTTATCGAACCACTTTGCTGGGTAATCCTATTTCTTTTGATTGTTGGATTCAATGCCATACACTTTTGGCTTCATGAAATCCCTTTAAAAGCAAATCCCGTAAAATCGGTCTTTGTCATTTTAAAATTCAGCTTGCTGTACATGTTTAGCTCCGTAGTGTTGGTGTATTTTAATTTGAAGGTTTTACAAAAATCCTTGCTTAAAAATGTACACCCACATTTGATCAGCATAAGCTTGTACTTACTGGCTGTTATCTTGTTGTCATTGGCATTTGCCTTGATGCTAAACGTCATGGACCAATACGTAAACCTATGGAGGTTTAAATCAGATAAAATTTTAAACGTTGCGATCAATTTTAGTTTGTGCATAATCTCAACAGGTTTAGTACGCATGAATTCTTTAAAAGAACGAGCAAGGGAATTGTCCAGAAGAGTGAAAAAGCAAACCCAATCTCAACCTTTCGAAATGTCAGTCGCTCGTTCCCACATTAAGATCGGCACCCGTTGCAACCATGATTTTGTCAACTTCGAAGATATAGTATACTTCATGGCAGATGGGAAATCTCCCATCATCTATACGACTGCTGGAAAATATTATGGAGATTTTAGCATTTCTGATTATGAGAAACGCTTGCCGCAAAAAGAGTTTTTACGCATCCATCGAAAATATATTATCGCCAAATCCAAAGTAATCAAACGTGCAGGAAATAATTTTGTCCTTTCCGATGGAAAAGGAGAAAAAATAAAACTGCGCATTGGTGAAAGCTTTTTACAAGCTATTGAACAAGATCCTTATTTGGGATTTGAACCTGCAAAACTTCACAGAGCAGTCGTATAAGTAATCCAAGAGAAATAGTTTTACCTAATGTTTAAATGCAAACGGTAAACCTATGTGATTATCTGAAAAAACTTAATTCAATTTTATATTCTTAGCCAAAGACCTAAAACCTAATGCGTCTGGCTAAATATTATTTCTAACAAAAGAAATGTCTTTTTCTGAGTAGTGTAACAAAACACTAGAGCCGAAGGCATGCCTTTTCTAAAATTTTTTAAAATGAAAAACGCACAGAAAATTCAAACTGTCACCAACAGATTTTTTAATCAAAAAATTATGAAAATGAAAAATGCAACGCTTCTTTTTCTCGCAGTTCTTTCTATTTGCTTTTTTGAGGCCTGTGTAATTTATGATTTTCAAGCCCCATCACATGCAAGCGCAGGTTCCACAATTAGTGTAACTACAAGTATCAAGCAAAATGTAACCAATAGGACCAACATAGGAGTAGTCTATCTTTTATCCTATGACCGTTTTTATGATCAGAGTGATATACAAATTGGTACTGGAAATGCTTATGATGTTGCATCGGGTTCGAATGTGGTTTTGAATAATGAATTGACACTTCCTGAAAATTTATTTAATGGAAGATACTTTCTTATTGCCACAACAATCTATAGTACAATGGTCCGAGAAATTCAAATAGATGGAGGAATCGATGAAGGAGTAGACTTAGTGCCAACTGATTTTTTGTGGGCAAATGATTTTGTTCAGGAAAACAGTTCTTATAAAACAATTCCACTTAGTGGTTTTTCATGGAGTTATTATCATGAAGTTAAAAATGGAGGAGATGCCAACGCAACTCAAGTAGATGTTTCCTATTACTTATCGAGCAATTCATTTTTGGATGCCAATGATGAATTATTAGAAACACATCCACAGGTTATTGTAAATGGCAATGGTGCAAAAACGATAGAAGGTGCTTTTACTTTTGACGAATCTTTTAGTCCCGGATTTAATTACATCCTGACTGTTATTGATGAGCAAAATGGGATTGCAGAATTTAACGAGAGCAATAATGTATTGGCCAAACAAATTCTTTTTGTTGAAGCCCCTGGCGCCGATTTGATAGAAGAATATTCGGAAAAAGAAGCAATTGATCGAGCAGATCACAACAACCATCTGGTAGAATTGAAAAATAATTTACCAAAAAATATATTGCTATACCCGAATCCTGCAAAGGAACAAATCAATATAGAATTTGAAGTTCCTATTGCAACTGAGATAGAAGTATTGATCCTAGATCTAAGTGGGAGATTGGTCAAGCAATTCATGCTAGAAGAACAAGGCGG
>CALIAG010000517.1 GCA_938041325.1 uncultured Saprospiraceae bacterium
GCCGTTTTTAAAATCTCGCGGTGCGGAGGTTGAGCCGTAATTCCACAAAGATAAATGCCTTGCAATGCAAAAGCATCCGCTGTACGAAATGCAGAGCCTACATTGAGTGCGGATCGGATATTGTCCAAGACTAAAATAATAGGAGTTTTGTCCTTCTTTTTGAAAGTCTCGACATCTACTCTGTTCAATTCTTTTAAACTCAATTTTCGCATAAAACTTAATTTAAACGGCTGATTCTTAGCCAATTTTCTTTATCAATTCCGCTTGTACAAAGCGACCCAAATTTGCATTTTTTCAATCTTCTTCACTAGCTTCCACTCATTCTGAAGCTCATCAATCTGCTCATCAGAAAAATCATTATAGACATTTGAATAGAAGATATACTCTTCTTTGTCAAAATCTTTTTGGTGAAAACCAGTATACTCTTCATTCAATTCAATAAACTGCATGGCTCCAAAGTTGGGGAAAGCAGTTCCTACATCCACATAATCGATTTCTTCTTCGTTGATATAATTGACCATCTCTTTTCGAAGTTCAAAATAGGGCAGTGCTGCTAGAGACGCATCCCAACCTTGTGCGGTTTTCGTTGGATAAACGATTAAGTTTCCAAGCAATTGCAATAGGATTAAAGAGCCCAAAATATAAGACTTTGTTTTTTGAGAAATGGCTTTCCATTCCAATATTAAAATAGCTACAAGAATAGCAAAAATTGGAAAAATGGGTAAGAAATAACGATGAGCGATTGGGTTTCTTAATGGGATAAATAAGACCGCATGAACCAGAAAAAAGGCAATGCATATTAGCCATAAGGTGCCCAATTTTTTCTGAATGCTTTCATCGTATTCTGATTTTTTAAAAAACAAAACGATTAAGCAAACCCATATCCCAATTCGTCCAAAATCAATTAAGCGCCAATTAAAAACGAAAACGTTTTTCAGCATACCTGAAAAGCTGTTGAAGCCACGATGTGCTGCCCATCCCTCATTAGGAGTGTTGAGTAACCAACCCGTTTCAAAATAATGAAAAAGGAAATACATAGCCGCTAAAATCCCTGCTGGCACAAAAGGCAATATCCTTTTGAAAATGGAAAGATTTTCGTTTTTGATAAAATAAATAATAAACAAACTTAGCAATAAGAATAAGCCACGGATACTCAATACACCAATCGGCAAAAGAGCGAAAAGAAACAAGGTTGGTTTCTTATTCAATAAGGCATTTACGGCCATGAGGAAAAAAAGGCAAAGAACTAAATCGGGCCCCATGTAAATAGATTGCGCTAAAAAAGTAGCATCCAAAACGGCCAAAGCCATTATCATCCAACTTAAAGGACCGGTGTAAAAATATTGGATGATTTTATGCAAGTTCCACAAACAGCCCAAGACAAATGGCAACATGGCCACATGACAGACCAACAATGATTTTCCAAATATATGCCAGATGATTGCGAGATAAAATCCAAGTAGAGGAGGATGCCCATTGTCAATATGCGCAGGCAGAAAAGGTTTTAAAAAGGTATTGTCAAAATACCAAAACGCAGGCCGTGAGGTCAGCATAATGCTATCCCAAAAGAATGGAACAGCAGATAGACAAACCGTTAGGCCGATAAAAAAGACAGCGAAAGGAATGAGGTAAAGGGCAGATTTGTTCCTCATTTAGTTTTTACTCTCTTTTGCTAGTTTCGATTTGCGTGCTTTTTTTTGTTCGTTGTTGGATTCGTAGATGGTATAGTTTTCATATTTAGCAGCATCCGTTTCTACCCAAATATCTTTTCCAACATTGCAAAGTAGGACGAGCTCTTTGTACATTTTATTTCCAACATCCGTTCTTCTTTCTACTGCTATATCGCGATCAGCTACTTTGTCTTGCTGAATATTTAAGGCTCTCTCGAAAGCTGAGCATGCGTCCAAGACCTTTTGGATATTGGTCTCAGAAATTCCTACATCTGCAAGAAAGTCGATTTGTTGCCTGGCGACGCGTGCAACCCGTCGCCCGCAAAAGATCAACTGCGGATCGGTCATATCTCCCAGCTTAGAAGTCCCAAATTTCCGATACCTCCCTGTTCGGTTGCTGAATTTCATGGACACTCTTGTCATGATGCTGCGAATTGCAGTCTTCAACTTCTCAGCAGCTTTGTATTTCTTATCGGTTACAAGCATTTGATCTCCGACCATTTCGTCGTCGTCTGGTAATGCGCGGAATTTTTCGCACATCGCGACAAATTTTTTCAGTCGTTCAATATCAAAGCCGTAATTTTTAAATTCATTAAGATCCCTTTTTGCATACTTGATTCTTTCCAAACATTGGACATACAAGTCAGCATCTGGGAAATTGTATTCTCTGTTGAGTGGTTGCTTTTTCATAATCGTACATATTATAAATTCTTTACAAATATAAGAACGATCAATTTATAAACAAATTATTTTAAGTAAAAGATTTTGTTTTAAACTTCTAAAACAATTTTTACTCAGATGTAAAAATCTTTCTAAGTCGCGATTGTTTTATAAACCTAAGCTAAAGTCCATTAGCAATTCGCCAATAGAAATTAATTTGAAAATAAATGTTTTTGAATTTAATTATAGAAGTATAGAAAAAGGCTTCGCGTCAAGAAATTGAGCAGCATTCTTATATAGAGAGAATAAAAATCAAAGGGATTTAAAAGAGAAGAGTAGAACCCAGTATTTACTCTACGACCCGAATAGATCCTCGGTTATTGGTTTCATTGCATTCTGTAACGTTTTGGAAAGTATCCAATTCCAGAATTACATAAGGCGTAAATTTAGTCACCTTGTATTTGTCCAGTTTGATTGTTGCTGAAACACTTTCATTCGGAGCAAGTTCTCCTTGGCCAGAGCGGTTGGGAAGGTATTCTCCGACGAGGAAAATAGAGCCTTTGGTCAATCGTTCTGAAGAGCTTAAGTGAGCGCGAAGCGCGAGGTTATCATCCAAGAGTTTGCCCTTGCCGTATAGCTTAGCTGGGCCAGCGCCTTGATTGGTAATGGTATATTCTAAGGTCACACTTCGTTTTGAATTTTTAATAATTCGAATGCTGTCTACAATCAAATCAGCACAAGTACTTCGGTCAAAGAAACCATCGTCCTCTTCTTCTTCTGTTTGAGATTCTAAAGCAACCTCCTTTTTATCGTCTTCCTTTTCCTGATCTAAATTTTCCGTATTGGGAACCTCTTCAATTTCAATAATATCAATTGACTCTTCATTTACCACAACAGATTCTTTTACTATTTCTTCTGTGGTCGTTTCCACTTCTACTTGCTTGTTTTCTTGCGAAGAATTTGTTTCGTTGCTAATAATTCCAGATCCATTTATGGCAATTACTTTTTGTTCTTCGGTTTCTTTTGTGTTGTTAGATTCTACAATTTCTTCATCAATAACATTAGAATCAAAATCTTCTTCAGCGATCTCTTCTTTTTCTTCAGCCAATCTATCGTTGATGTGCTCTTCGAGTGTTTCTTCTTTTGCCTTAGCGATCTCTAACTGCTTAGCCTTCTTTTCTTGATCAGCAATTAGTTTTTCTTGCAATTTCTGTTCTTTCGATTTCTTAGCCTTTTTGACTTTTTGAGTTTTTTGCTTTTTCTTCGAAATGGGTTTAGAAATCGTTTCTTCAGATATATTTACTTCTTCTAAAAGTACCGCATCTTCTTTTTCTTTTGACGGAACAGTCTCGTTTTCTGCAAGCCTTTCATCTACTTCAACAGTGACTTCAGTTACAGGTTCCTTTTTAGTCTTTGTATCATTCTTTGTTTTTACAACTTTCTCTTTTTTAACCTTGGTAATTTTCTCCTTCTTGACAGGGACTTCTTTTTTGTCAGAACTGACAGTAAGTTTCCCTGTTGATGGAGAAAGAAGAACTTTTATTTCTTGTTTATCTAGATTTTGACCAGGTACGATCGTGAGATTAGAGTTAAATAGTGCATTACGGAATGCATCAAGGTTTTCACCGACTTCTGTTTCTAAAATTTTGTCATCAAAATTCATGACGATAGATTCAGGAGATGTTCCTTGTCCAAAGGCTACTTCATTTCTACCAGTATTAATAACAGAGTATTTTATCAATATCCAGTCAGACTTTTTCTTAACAACACTTGCAAAGTGGAAGTAAAGTCGGTAACCTTCATATTCCGGTCCTGGATTATCTTGACCATATGCGCTCAAAGCGTTCATTTGTATAAATAAACCACAAAATAAAAACAGGAAAATTCTCCTCACATTATATATCATAGAATTCATATTTCTCTAGAGTATAACGCAAAGCATAAGACCTTAATATATGCGCATACCCAATCATCTATGAAATATGCAATTTTTATTCCACGAATTAGGAAAATTAATAAATTGTTAGGCTAAACCAAGGTAGGACCTTTCTAAAGGTTAATGTTTAAACTTCGGACTTTTTGATGTCAACAGGGCGATTGATGCTTTCTTCTAGAGAAATAAAGGTTTCTGTACGCTGGATTCCATTGATTCTCTGGATTTTATCGTGCAAAACCATCCGCAAATGATCCGTGTCTTTACACACGATTTTGGCAAAGATGCTGTAATTACCGGTGGTGTAGTGTGCCCCAGTAATTTCGGGGATTTCCTTCAACTGCCTGGTTACATCCTCATAAAGAGAGCTTTTTTCTAGATAAATCCCTAGGAAAGCAGAAACATCGTAACCGAGTCTTTTGTAATCTATCGTAAGATTATAGCCTTTAACAATGCCCAAATCTTCTAATTTTTTCATTCGGACATGCACCGTTCCACCAGATACATGTATTTTTTCTGCTATAGAGGTAAAAGGAGTTTTGGCATTTTCCATCAAAATCGATAGAATTTGCTTGTCGATTTCATCAATTTCCATTAGGTCGTTTAAAGTTGGTTATCTTTGGTACTTGGTAATTTCACAACAAAATACTGTTTTGATTTTAAAAATGATAACTGATTATGGCATATGATCGATTTATTTGCAAAATCTTTATTACATCTCAAAAACGAAATTTGATTTTTTACGTTAAACAATGTGTAGCAGAATTTTAATATTTAAGATAAATAGAATGGGAAGAGGAAGCAGATTTAGATAAATGTTAACTTAATTCCACTAACTGTTTATTTGATTAACTTACGTTTTAATTGAAAATAAGAGTTTGGACTTAAATAAACCTTATTTTTGGACTAGCATCAATAAGCTAGCTAAAACTAATATCCTAAGGAATGGAGCAGAATAGACAAGAAACTAAAAAGAAAATTAACATTTGGTTGCCATTATTGATCTCCACCGTCTTGGTTGGAGGCATGTATATCGGTACAAAATTGCAAAGTATCGGCCATCAAAACTATGCCTCTACTGACAATTCTTTAGTGGTCAACTCCGAACCAGGTCGCATAGAAGAAATGATTCGATACATCGAAGCCAGGTATGTAGACAAAGTGGATTCAGAGAAAATGGTGGAGCAGGCAATCAATACCCTATTAAAAGATTTAGATCCACATTCCAATTATATTTCCGCAAAACAATTGAGTCAGTACAATGAAAAATTAGAAGGCAACTTCGAAGGTGTTGGAATTGAGTTTATTGTTTTGGATGATACCGTATTGGTCATCAATCCAATAGAAGGAGGGCCTTCAGAATCTGTTGGAATTTTACAAGGAGATAAGATTATAACAATAGAAGAGTCCATTGTCGCAGGATTAGACTCTGCAGTAGACAAAGTGGTTGATCGATTGCGTGGAGAAAAAGGATCAGAAGTAAGAATAGGTATTAAGCGAGGATCGGAAACAGACCTGCGTCAGTTCACAATCAAAAGAGATAAAATTCCAATTAACAGTCTAGAGGTCGGAATGATGATTGATGAAAAAACGGGTTTTATAAAACTAAGTAGATTCAGTGCAACCACCTACCGCGAATTTATGGAACATGTAGAGGAAATGGTGAACAAGCATGAGATGAAAGATCTTATTATTGATGTCCGACAAAACCCCGGAGGATATCTGCTCGAAGCGACAAATATCTTGAGCCAATTATTTAAAGAAAAAGACAAATTATTGGTTTACACGAAAGGTAGAAATGTCGATCGCAATGAACATCAATCTACTGGTCGGCCTTTTTTTAAAGTTGAAAATGTAGCCGTTTTAATAGATGAAGGATCCGCATCGGCTTCTGAAATATTGGCTGGAGCGGTGCAAGATTTGGACAGAGGAGTTATTATAGGAAGACGTTCTTTTGGAAAAGGATTGGTTCAAGAACAATACGACTTGAAAGATGGTTCAGCACTTAGGCTAACCGTTGCAAGGTACTATACACCTTCCGGAAGATCTATTCAGAAAAATTATGGAGATCAAGCAAAGTATGATTCAGATGTTATGGACCGTTACAACTCTGGTGAATTATATGTGGAGGATAGTATAAAAGTAGTAGATACAACTGCTTATTTTACAGAGAAAGGCCGAAAAGTATATGGCGGTGGCGGTATTACTCCAGATATTTTTATTCCAATGGATTCTATATTGTTGAATGATGATTACCTTTTATTGCGTCAGTTTATTCCCCAATTTGTTTATCGTTATTACGAAAAAAATAAATCAA
>CALIAG010000518.1 GCA_938041325.1 uncultured Saprospiraceae bacterium
GAAGAAAATCGATGACCTCAAAGCCACTCTTGCCAATCCTGCTTTTTATGATCCTCAAAAAAGGTTTGAACAGATCTTAAATAAACAATTAACTCCCGAAAAAAAACGAGCGGAAGTCCGTTCTTTCCTAAAAAACATTCCTGATTTTTATAGCATTGGAAAAACAATAGTAGCAACACCTTCTAGCAATCAATTGATTGAAGCCATTTCCATTCAAAAGGATGCTTACTTCTATATAAAAGAGGATCTTCCACAAGCAGAACTAAAGCTTTCTAAAAATGATATTGAAAGTGCTTTGTTGGCAATTAAAGACTATTTAGCGTTTTGTGAAAGTAAGCGGACTGTGGAAAAAGTGGAAGTGGGAGGATAAAAGAAATAACCACGGATACATGCATTAAAGATAGATTGATCAGAAGAAACGTAAACTGTCGAAACCGTCCAACCAAAAGATTCACGATATTCGAAAACCAAAAGAAACAAGAATTATCGAAAACCAAAAGAATCACGAACTACCGAAAACCGAAAGAATCACGAATTACCGAAAACCGAAAGATTCAAGAACTACCGAAAACCGAAAGAATCACGAACTACCGAAAACCGAAAGATTCAAGAACTACCGAAAACCAAAAGAAACCCGATATTCGAAAACCGCCCTCAATTTATATATACTTCGCCTGATTTTTCTCAATAATCACATCTTTAAGTTCTTTCAAAAAGGAATATTCGTTAGGCATAACCTGTTTGAAAGCTTCTTTTACTGCAAAGTAAGTTCCTTGCTCCAGATTAGGGATTCGAGCCTTGATTTGATCTTTTACAATTTTTACATCTTCTTTGATAATAGCTCTTACAGAAGGGATTTCATGCCAGTCGCATTCGATTGCATAAGCGTTACAAAATTCACCATCGCATTCTGAAGGATCTAATTCTATCAGTTTATCTTGATCTGGAAGTTGCATCGACTTTTTGATCATTCCTTGTGGAATCTGCCAACTATCGTTTCCGTCTTTCACCAAGAATATTTCTAAGCCTTTTTTGTTGATCCTGTAGATGATCACTCGCGCATGGTTCAGTACACTCATTTTACTAGCTTATTTTTTTCTTTAAAACTTGTCTTGCCTAAGGTTCCCTATTTTATTGGGATTGGAAAAGTACAATTTTAAAGAACTGTTTTGGCAATTTATCTTCGACTTTGCCTAACCTTTAACTATATGTGAAACAGTAGTTTACACAAAAGGTTGCTAAAGAGAAGTTCAAATTTAGCAATTATGTACGAAGCTCCTAAAAAAAGGCTCTTTTAGTGTGAAATTTCATACTAAAAGAGCCTTTTTTTCTAGAAATTGATTGAAAAAACAATCCTTTCGAGTGATTCTATTTGATTGAGAGCTTAATTATATCTTTCTCAATCCTTTGCTTTTTTCCTCTAGTTTTGGAGCCATTTTCTCAAACTTTTGCCCATAATCCTGGAAAAAACGTTCTAACTCTGACCAGTCTTGCTTAGACAATTGAGACATTTGCTGCTCCAGTATTCCAAAGAGTTCGCCGAAGTTCATTGTTCCCCCCTCTCCTAACTGTTCCAATTGCTCCAAGCCTTCTAATTGCTCCAAATTTTGAAGCCCTTCCATTTCACCTAAGCGTTCCAATTGTTCTTCACTGGGCATCATTTCCATCCCAAACACCAACATGGTATCCATGAACATATGCATATCTCCCATTTGAGATTCCATGCCTTCCATCGCTTTTGCCAATTCTTCCATCATTTGACTGAATCCTTCGTGCATATCGTCTTTCGGATCTGGGTTGTCTTGTGCTATTGCAGTGAAGCTAAAGGTTGCCATTAATGCGAGCGAGAATAATAATTTTTTCATATTCTAATATTTCTAATTACTAATTGAATTTTATCTTGATTGTTTATTTAAACCATTTATATCGAGTACTTCCACTTTCGTGAAAGGTTACACCTTAATATTGCAAATTTTCAGGCAATTCTGCATTCACCAACTCTTTTAAGGCGATCGCCAAAGACAAGGTTTCCTCCGTTTCCTCCATTTCGTTCAAAAATTCAAACGCACGAGGGTTAACTTTCATTGCCTGCTGAGGTTTAAGTAAAGCACCAACTTCTTTGTTTCCAACCCGTATTGGCAATATTAATTCATCTTCATCTCGCGCCAGTTCCGCTATCAATTGGCCGTTTCTCAAACTAAATAACTTCCCTGATTGATCCACTCTCGCCACTTTTTGATTATTTATAGTCAACTCTGCCCCTTTTTTCTTAAATCGAAATACAAATTCCTGTTTCGAAGTTCGCACAAATAAAATTGCATTCGGACCATCTCCTAAATATTTCTTATAAGAATAAGCTGCTAAAGGTTCATTATATACAGAAATCAAAACTCCTTTTACTTCTTTTGATATTCCTTTTTTTACGGATTTGTTAATCTGTCTTTGAGACAATAGTTCCATTTCTTCATGGGTCCAAGGAACCAGTTCATCCGTCCAAGGCTGAATCTCGGCTTTCATTTTCTGCAAATCCTTTTCGATCTTATTGCTCCCCGGCTGAAAGTTTCTCAGTATTTGAAACATCACCCAAAGTGTTGCTATCAAACCCAAGGCTCCCATAATAATTGCCATTAATATTATTCCCATTTACTTTTGGTTTTGAACGATAACTTCATTCTGTTATTCATACCCTGCCCGTAGATTTACTACGATCTTATTCTTTTTAGGATCCTTAAATTGATTCTTTCGCTCTTTCAACTCTAATATATCGTTCTTACTTAAGACGCTAAAATTAGCCTGAAGGATACCTTCTATTTCGTTAATGATATTAACACTTGTTTCTCCATATTCAACATTTGAATCCGTCATGTCGTTCATGAGTTCGTCTTTTAAAACTAACCTCTGGTCTTTAAATAGCTCATCAGTGAACTTTGTCTCCTCTAATTGTTTCAACATTTTGGTATGTATCCCTTGTCCAAGCAAGCTATAACCACCATAATCCCAAGTTTGCAAAAACCAAGAAGGAAAGAAATATTCTACACTGTCCACATCATGAACTTGAAGCATCAATTCAACATACGCATCATCTTCTTTGCCACTTGTTTTTAGGGCTTTACGCTGCAACTCTTGGTAATCTTTGAACAGATAATAGATGGTGCCTTCTGCTGCTAGAGCTGGTAAATATGCAGGCATTACTTCTTCTAACCAAAACAGATCGGGTAATTTTTCATAATCCAAAACGGGAATTTTCTCTTCTAGATATTGGACTATTGTGTCTCTTAATTTTGTTCCTTGTTTATAAACGTGAGCGAATTCCTCCGCACTTTTCACTTCCTTATAGTTTTGGTGATAAGCCAGGACTTCATTTGAAAGGCCACCAAATAATACTTTTAATCTTCTTTCCATTAAGACCTTGGCCAATTCGTTTTGATCATTCATATTAAAATGAACACCACCACCAAATACCCATCCTTCCATGCCTTGTTCGTTTTTCACTTTGATCCAAGGTTCGTCAAATTCGATTCCACGCAATTTTACTTTTGTTGTAAATTCACTTATTTCACCAAGATCTGTGAGCTTTGTTCCGACAGGAAGTTTAGCCAATTCTTTGCCATCTGGACCAGCGGCATCTCTGAATCTGATATTGTCAATATTGACAATCAATTCCAAAGGCTGATTTTGTGAATCAGTAGTTGTTTCAGGACTTACTGATTTTGGAGGAGTTGGAGTTGTTGGTTCATTTTTACAATGAACAAAAAGGAAGAGCAGCAAGGCGAGTGAAAAAGTTTGTTTCATAGTTGTTGTTGGAGGTTTGGCGGAGTATGTTTGACTAAAGATACGGCTTTACAAAAAGAACATAAAAGGATTCTGTAGAATTTGCCTTTGAACATTTGAATTCAAAAGATTAATCATGCGGATCATAGTTTCAATATATCAAAGAGAGAAAGCAGCGGCTAAGAGTTCAATGAATAGAATAGTTAATTGTATAGCTGATCTGTTTTTTCTATGTGGTAAATTTATTTGCCATAATTTTTAGCATTGCTTTTAAGTGGAATAAATTCCCCTGATACGATAAAAAAAGGCCCACATTCAATTGAACATGGACCTAAGGTGTTGTGTATTTTAAACTGATGCCTTATCCTAAGTAAGACTTCAGGTTATTTCGGTTATAGGACTTGCGCAATCGGCGGATGGCCCTTTCTTTAATTTGTCTAACTCTTTCTCGAGTCAAACCGTATCGTTCACCAATTTCTTCTAGCGTCAGGGATTTGTATCCGTTAAGACCGTAGTAAGAAGAGAGGACTTCTACCTCTCTTGGGCTAAGTATAGATAGACCTTGTTGAACTTCATCTTTAAGTGATTGTTCCATCAACTCTGTATCCGGACTCTCATTCATACCGCTAGATACAATATCCAGCATTGTAGAATCTCCTTCTTCTCCACTCATTGGTGCATCAAAAGAAAGGTGTCTACCATTTCCTTTCAACATGTTTCCAATTTCTTTTGGAGTCATGTCAAGCAATGCAGCCAATTCCTCATTTGTTGGTTCTCTTTCGAATTCCTGAACGAATGAAAGAAAAGCTTCGTTGACTTTATTATAGGATCCAACTTTATTAAGTGGAAGCCTTACAATTCTAGAGTATTCTACGATTGATTGAAGGATGGATTGTCTAATCCACCAAACTGCGTAAGAGATAAATTTGAAACCTTTCGTTTCATCGAATCTTCTACCAGCTTTCATTAAACCGACATTTCCTTCATTGATTAAATCACTGAGAGAAAGACCTTGGTTTTGATATTGTTTAGCCACAGATACTACAAATCGCAGATTACCTCTGGTCAAACGTTCTAAAGCTTCGTGTGAACCGGCTCTAATTTTTTTGGCTAGTTCTGCCTCATCATCGGCATTAAGCATAGGAATCTTTCCAATATCATTAAGATATTTGTCTAGAGCTAAACTTTCACGGGCGGTAATTTTGTTTGTAATTTTTAACTGTCGCATGTATAGTCTCTTTTATATGTTGCTAAGGATTATTAAAAAATTGTTGTTTTCTTATTATGTTTTTGTTTTTGTTTTTGTTTTTGTTTTTTATTTAACTCATCTTTTCTATAGTATAGTACGTTTTAAGGGCTCAAAAGTTGCTTTTAAAATGATAAACACTTGACTTTTAGTATAAAAAAGGTTAAAGAGTGTCACTTTTATATATAATACAAGCTTAAAAGCTAAAAAGTTTCCAAAAAAGCATAAAAAATGCCTGGTTCTAGATATTAATCCAAAACCAGGCCTTTTATTATTAAATTCCCTTATTATCTTATGTCAGAATCGAAATAATGTGACATTGCAAATAATAGAATTGTTGTTTTAAACCTTAAATACTCAAGAAACCGGCAGTTTTATACGCTTCCAGTCCTTAAATACTTACTCGTTTTTCATTGTTTTCAGTTACGTTCTTTCCGGACGAGGCAATAATACCTTTCTAGATAAACGGAACTTCCCTGTCTTAGGGTCGATTCCAATCAATTTGACTTTTACTGGATCTCCTTCTTTGAAAACATCAGAAACATTTTCAATTCTTGAATGAGACATTTCTGAAACGTGTAAAAGTCCAGATTTACCCATGAAGTCAACAAAAACGCCGTATGGCATGATTGAAACTACTTTTGCATCAAACTCATCTCCCACCTCTGGTTGATAAGTAATCGATTTGATTCTTGCTAAAGCAGCATCGATTGAAGTCTTATTATTACTAGAAATGCTAACAACTCCTTTATCATCAACTTCTTCGATGTTGATCGTAGTTTCTGTTTCAGCTTGAATTTCTTGAATAATTGATCCACCAGGTCCGATCACTGCACCGATGTAAGATTTGTCGATAACAACTTGGACAATTCTTGGAGCATGATCTTTCAAATCTTCTCTTGGAGCATCGAGTGATTTCGCCATTTCATTCAAAATGTGAATTCTCCCCTCTTTTGCTTGATCCAATGCAGATTCTAACGTTTCGTAAGGAAGGCCGTCAATTTTAATATCCATTTGACATCCTGTAATTCCTTTTGCCGTACCTGTAACTTTGAAATCCATATCTCCCAATGCATCTTCATCACCAAGGATATCACTCAAAACCACTCCTCTAGAACCATCAGAAATCATACCCATCGCGATACCAGATACTGGAGCTTTAATTTGAATCCCTGCATCCATCAATGCCAATGAACCCGCACAAACGGTTGCCATTGAAGAAGAACCATTAGATTCTAAAATATCAGATACAATTCTAATTGTATAAGGCACTTCATCCGGCATTACTTTACGTAAAGAACGTCCAGCTAAGTTAGCATGACCAACTTCACGTCTACCTGGTCCTCTCATTGGCTTGATCTCTCCTACTGAATAAGCAGGGAAATTATAATGCAAAATGAAATTATCAAATGCTTTTGCCAATGCGTTATCCAACATCAACTGATCTAGCTTTGTTCCCAAAGTCAAAGAACACAAAGCTTGTGTTTCTCCTCTGTTGAAAATGGCAGATCCGTGAGTAGAGGGCAAATAATTTACTTCTGTCCATATTGGGCGAACTTCATCCATTTTTCTTCCATCCAAGCGGATACCTTCAGAAAGGACCACTTCACGGATAGTTGCTTTTTGGATTTTATAGAGGTAACCCGAGACTAAGTCAGAGATTTCTCCATAAGCTTCTTCTCCCATTTCTTCTAGCAATTCTGCTTTAAGATTGGTTTTCAATTCTTTGAAAGCTGCTTTTCTGTCTGCTTTATTATGCGCTCCTCTTGCAATGACTTGAATTTTAGATTCAACCATTCCTTTGATCTTTGCAGTCAGTTCTACATTTTCTTCAGGAAGATCGATAACTCTTTTTACCAAGGCTTTGTCTCCAACTTTTTGTGCAAGATCCAATTGTGCTTGACATTGAAGCTTAATCACTTCATGTCCTACTTTGATTGCAGCTACAAGATCAGCTTCAGAACATTCATCTGCTTCACCTTCTACCATCATAACGTCAGACATAGTAGCCGCTACAATGATGTCCATATCAGCAGTTGCTAATGCAGAACGTGTTGGATTGACTACAAATTTACCGTCGATTCTAGCAACTCGGCATTCTGAGATTGGTCCTTGAAAAGGAATATCAGAAACACTCAATGCTGCAGAAGCTGCTAATGCAACCAATGCATCTGGCAAAGTTTCTAATTCACCAGAAATCAAGTTGACAATGATTTGTGTGTCAAACATATATCCATCCGGAAAAAGTGGACGAATAGCACGGTCAACTAATCTTGAGGTAAGAATTTCGTAATCAGAAAGTCTTGTTTCTCTTTTGAAAAAGTTACCTGGAATTCGGCCCGCTGCTGCGAACTTCTCTTGGTAATCCACTGAAAGAGGAAAGAACGATTGTCCTTCTCTCATCTCATGAGCAGAACAAGCTGATGCAAAAAGCATGGTATTGCCTGTTTTTAAAACTACAGATCCATCGGCTTGAGTGGCCAATTTTCCTGTCTCGATAGTTATGGTACTGCCATCAGGCATTTCCATAGAGGTACTAATAGGAATTTGCTTCCCCATGTTAACGATTTAAAATAGTTAATAAATTAATAAACGGGACAAGAGGTAAGCACTGTTACTTCTTATATCCCTTTTATAATACAAGGAAGCTTCAGAGATGAGGGTTTATCGAAGAGAAGGTGAATAAATACAGATCCTTTGGCGACTCTGTGTTCACCACCTTTGAAGAGAAGCTCAAGGCTTACCTTCAAAGGTGGGGATACTTAATTTAAACAACTTCAGAGATAAAATAGTCATCTCTTCCGCTCACATATATTAATAGATCAAAACACTAAGGCATCGATTATAAAATCTATTCCTTAGTGTTTTGTTGTTAAGTAGTTTGACGGAGATATTATTTATCCGTTCCTAAAAGGTTTTTTGAATAGAGTTTCCAAAAACCTTTAGATACTATACTAAAAAAGTGCTTCGTAAGTTACGAAAACACTTTTTCAGGATAGATTATTATTTACGTAATCCTAGTTTCTCAATTAGCGCACGATATTTAGTAATATCTTTTTTCGCTAAATACATGAGCAACCTTTTCCGCTTTCCTACCAAGGTAAGTAAGGTACGTTTGCAAGAATGATCTTTTTTGTTTGTTTGAAGGTGCTGAGATAAGCTCGATATACGATAAGTAAACAAAGCGATTTGACCTTCTGTAGATCCTGAATTTTTTTCAGATCCACCATACTCTTTGAAGAGTTCTTCTTTTTTTTCTTTTGTCAGATAAACTGCCATTTCTTTTAAATTTTAAGATTAACCATTAGTGATTTCAAGAATCAGTTATAGCAAGCAAATCATATATGATCCGCGGCGGCTGCAAAGGTACATATTTTATGCCTATAAAGAAAGGATTTAATGGAAAGCTCTTTGATAAGATATTACAAGAAAACCTAATAACAGATTTTACATCTAAACTTATGATTTTCAACACTTTAAGCTTCTGGAAATAGATTTATTTGAAGTCGATTAACTTATTTTTACATTTTCTTAGCTTCATTCCAAAGCTTGTCCATCTCCCCCAAAGTCATATCTTCCAATGATTTAGGTGCGTTGGCTTCGATGTATTCGAAACGCTTTTTAAACTTTCGGTTCACCCGTTCTAAAGCGGTTTCTGGATCAATGCCAGTGAATCTACCGTAATTTACCAAGGAAAATAGTAGGTCGCCAAACTCTTCTTCTCTTCTTTCTTGGCTTTCATTTTGATCCAAAGTCTCCTTGAATTCCGCCATTTCTTCTTCCACTTTCTCCCATACTTGTTCTGCATTTTCCCATTCGAAGCCTACTTGCTTGGTTTTTTCCTGCATTCGGTATGCTTTCACCATTGCAGGCAAAGATTTGGGTACACCAGATAGGGTAGATTTTTTGCCTTCTTTTAGTTTCAGTTGCTCCCAATTGCGTTTGACATCTTCTTCATCCTCTACTTTTACATCACCATAGATGTGGGGATGCCTATTGATCAGTTTTTCACAAACGGCATTAAGAGCGTCTGCTATATTGAAAGCTTTTTGCTCATCTGCAATCTTCGCGTAGAAAACCATATGTAGCATGATGTCACCGATTTCTTCCTTAATTTCAGGTAGATCTTCTTCTAAAAGCGCATCTGCTAATTCGTAGGTCTCTTCAATGGTGAGGTTTCGCAGGCTGAGAAATGTTTGTTTTTTATCCCAAGGACATTGTTCTCGCAATTCATCCATTATTGTCAAAAGACGCTCAAATGCTTTCAATTTTTCATTCATTTTGCAAAGATAAAGCTTAAGACTCTGGATGAATAAAATTATCCCTTCAATTTTGTTTGGATGACTTTGTGTTAATTTTGACAAAACTATTTCCATCCGCTATTTGTTTTATACTTAACTTTGCATCAAGCAGAATTTAGTTAAATCGCTTAAAATAATTTGACATGGAGTTTTTATATATGTTCGTTGTTATTTTCGCCGTTTTTGGAGTATCCTTTCTAATGATCAATATTCGTTATTTGGTCACTGGAAATGAATTCAGAGGAACCTGCGCAACGAATAACCCGATGCTAAAAAGTAAAATTGGAGATTGTACGGTTTGTGGTAAGAAAGCTGATGAGGAGTGTCAAATGCCTGAGATTAAAAAATCCTAAGATATTATTTTGAATGCGGCATTGGACGGAGCATTGGATGTTTTTTCATGCTTTTGTAATTAGCGTTGCCGTTGCCTGGTTTGTTTATTCTGAAACAAACCTCCTTCCTTATGTTGGAATTTTCAGTTTCGGCATTCTCTTCCTTTTAAATTCCATAAAAAACAGAAGTCTGAATTTTTTATTAGAAGCAGCCAATTTGGTGAGCATCGCTCGACTCGTAGGCTTGTTTTTTATCCTATTTAATTACAAATACTTCGACGCTTGGCTGATAGCATTGATTGCTTTTGCGATAATAATTGCAGATGGAGTAGATGGTTACTTAGCCAGACGATTTTCTACAGTTTCCAGGTTCGGGTCTTACCTAGACATGGAAACCGATGCCTTATTCGTCATGGGCTTTGCAACCATCTTATTCGATCTGTGTTTATTTGATTATTGGGTTTTTGGAATCGGCCTCATTAGGTATTTTTACTTTCCAATAATCTACTTTGCTAAACCAGTTCAAAAAAGTGAAGAAAGAAATTTTACAGCTCAAACCATTGCAGTTCTTGTTATGATAAGTCTGCCAGCTTGCCTAATACTTCCTTCTCACATACACCAACCGTTGGTAGTCTTTGCAGCAATACTTTTGGCTTACTCTTTTGGAAACGGTTTCCTAAAAGAAATGAAAGCCACTTATACTACTTAGCAGTTTGAGGGATTTTTTTTTTAATCTGTCCCTTAGAAACAACCAAACAAATCATTGTGGTGAACCAGCATTTGAATATCTTCAGAAAGTGATCGGTCTTTTTTATCTTTCAACCAGGAATCAAAAGCTTTAATTTCGAATTTATCATAATTGCAAGACCTAACTGCATCTTCAATAAAGTTCAGAAAATAATAGTGCATTTTGATGTCATGCTTTGAAATCCTCCAAAGTGTATTTCCTTTTACCACTTTCCATTTTGACTTCAGAAAAGAAGCCTCCATTTTCTCTGCACAATCCTTGCCCATCGCCTTTCCAAAGGCATGGATTCTTTTGAGTTGTTGCTCGTAAATTCGAACATAATAGGAATCCAAATCTTCTGGTTCTTCGAATTCCATACCAGCATAATTCATTGTACACAAAAAAGGAATTTTATAAACTTTCAATAAGCCGATAAAATCTTCAAAAGTTTCTTGTGCATCTTTTTCAAAAATAGAGTTGGCAATGATCCAATCTGTTTTTTCTAAATCAGAAAAAACCTCTATTTGTTTGTACGATTCTGTTACTACTTTGATCTTGATATCTCGTCCTTCATAGTCCACTTCCATAGACAAGTCATCATAGTCAAACTCTAAATCTTGTTGACGGAAAAAAGTAGCAATTCTTTCGATAGCGTTTCGAGCGCGAAGGGGATCTTCTTCAAAGAAAGTCCAATTCTGATCTTGTTGAAGTTTTCTGAAATAGTATAAAAAATTTGAACCGATGCCAGCGGAAGCGTCGATTATATTGAGGTGGGGGTAAGCTTGAAAATGGTCGAGGCAGGCTTTTTCGACTCTTTTATTTCTAGCTGTGAAATCAAATCTGTACCTAGCTTCCAGCCAGGCCGTATCAAGGTTGTTCTCTTCTATCATAAGCTGTGTGTATCATTAGGTTGACGAATTGGGTGGCTACATGTTTCCATTTATACGCTACAAATCCGTCAGAATTTGAATGATCACTAGACCTTACAATTTGCTTAAAAGCTAAAATCTCTCTCTTAAAATAAATCATCTTTTTAATCAATGATTCAACATCATTAAAAAGATGGCCTGTTTTTCCTTCGACGATATGGCTTTTCACATTACCTGCATCAATAGCTAGAATTGGAAGTTTGAAAAAACGTGCCTCCTGAAGCGCCATTCCAAAAGTTTCCATCCTTGATACAGAGATCAAAAGATTGACCTGTTTGTAATACTCAAACAAATTATATTGATCTAATTGACCAACATATTCTACAGACTTACTTATCCTTTTATGTTCAGACAGGATTTCTTTGACAATGGTTGCATGGGCAACATCAATTTTATCAGATCCTGCAAGAATAATTTTAGGAAGGGCTAATTCTGCTGGCCATAATTCGTCTAAGTTTTTTAAAAAATGGAGTATTCCTTTGCGTGGAATGAGGTTGCCTACAATCAATGCATGAAGGTCATCTGCCGCTCGTTTTATACCTGTAGATTTTTGTTCAAATGCTGGCTCTAAAAGTGTTATGAATTCATTGGCAAAACCTCTTTCGATCAAAAAATCACGGCAATATTTACCCGTAACAATAAGGTGTTTTGCTCGTTGGAAAATTCTTTTTTCATTTTGAGCAAACCGTATCTCCCTTTCCTCTCCCAACAACTCCAAAGAAGGAAAATGATGAATGAGTAAGATAAATTTTCGATCTTCAAGTTCGTTAAAAAGCTGCTTATCAGATAAGTAAATGCTATCGACTATAATTATTTCTTCAGAAGAAAAAGTGTTTGAAAAAGGAGATGAATTTACAAGAATTGAAAAAGGATTTTCAGGAAGATCTTTTAATGCTTCAATTAAATTTTTATTATAAATATTTCCTCCTGAAACGAATTCATCGAATCCAGGTAAAAGAAATTTTAATGTAATTTTAGGGCGAGCCATTATTGTTTTAGGAAATAGGTGCTTCGTAAGAAGCCCAGGCTATATGCGATTCTCCCAGCGTAATTTTTAAACTGCCATTGAATGTCGCTTTTACTTTTTCAGAAATGGCTGAATGAATGTGCTGCGCAAGAAACTCAGTAGTCGTTAATTTATTTTTAAAGAATTCTACTTCATCCAAGTTTTTATAAGCCAATGGAGCCAATGCTTTTTTCAAAATATCACTCGCCAATCCAATATCGATGACGACATTGTGCGCATCCAATTTTTCAGATTTAAACTCCGCGTCTACAACATAAGTAGCTCCATGCATATGCTGCGCAGGTCCAAAAAATGGATGTGGCAAAGAATGCGCAATCATTATGTGGTCTCGAATTTTGACTGTAAACATAACTTGTGATTTTAGTCTCGATAATCAAAAATGGTCGCTAAATTATCGAATTTATTTTCTCTTATTTTATTGAAAATAGCAGGTGCATTTTCGAAAGGAATAGATTTTCCAATGCATTGATCAAAAACAGAATTTTGAAGCAAACTAAATACCAATTCTTTTCGTCTTTTAAAATCCCACCTCGCTTTTTGTTTCGATGGAATAGCAGAAACCTGCGAGGCGATTATCTGTTTTCTTTGTTGATGAAAGCTGGTGCCTAAAAACAAGTTTTGGGAAGCTGTTCCAAACCAACTCAATTCCACTACCCTACTTTCATTTCCAATATGATCAATACAAGTTTGCAGCGCTTTTGCTGAGGCGGTACAATTAAATGCAAGATCAAAATCTTTGCTTAATTTATTTTGACTTTCTATTTGAAAACCTAACTTTTCTGCCAAGGCTTTTCTTTGCTCGTCTTTTTCGATAACAACTAAGTTATCGAAGTTCATCGACTTTAAAACAAGCGCCAAAAGACTGCCAATCAAACCGAATCCTGCCAATAGAATCTTATCTCCAAGCATCACTTCTGCATCCCAAATCGCGTTAACGACTGTTTCCATATTGCTTGCTAATGTAGCTCTTGACGCAGGAATATTTTCGGGGATTAGAAAAAGATCTTTTGTTTTTACAATGCAAAAATCTTGGTGAGGATGAAGCAGGTGAACCAGTTTACCTTTCAAGGCAGAATCAGAAATAACTTCACCAACTAGGGAGTAACCGTATTTAACCGGAAAAGTAAATTGCCCTTGCATATAAGGAACCATCATGGAATCGTGAAGCTCTTCGGGTACCTTGCCACATGCCACCAAACGTTCAGTCCCTGTGCTGATTAAGGAATAGTGTGTTTTTATCAAACAACAGTCAGCATCCACAGACTTCATTTGCTCTGATTGCAGTTGAGAATCAGTAGGAGAAATGTGCCATAAAGATTTGGCTACCTTCATTTGGATTTGTTTTACTCTTCTTGAGTCAACAAATGCCCCATAAGATCCTTTTTGGTTTTTAGATAATTGAAGTTTTCCTCTTGGGCTTCAATGACAATAGGAATTCTACTGACAACCTCAATTGGTGAATTATCTAATGCTTGAATTTTTAAAGGATTGTTGGTGATCAAATGTATTTGAGTAATCTTTAAGTCTTCTAGGATTTGGATGGCAACTTCATATCTGCGTTCGTCAACTTCATGTCCCAAACGGACATTTGCATCCGCGGTATTCAAACCTTCATCTTGCAGGTTATAAGCTTTCAACTTGTTGATTAAACCAATGCCTCTGCCTTCTTGTCTCAGGTAAATTATTGCGCCGCCATTTTCTGCACAAATCTTCAAGGAGTTAATAAGTTGCTCTCCACAATCACATCGTTTTGAACCAAATAAATCACCGGTTAAACACTCAGAATGAATTCTGACATAAACAGGTCCTTCCCCTGAAAAACTTTCATGAACCATTGCGAAATGCGGCATTCTTTCGGTCTCGTCCTCTGAGTAGGCGATCATATTAAAGTATCCCCATTCAGTAGGAATCTCAGCTTCTACTTGTCTCTTCATATCATTGGCGCCAGGCGCCTTTGGTCTTAAATTTATTTACACCAAAAAAACAAATCCAAACAGGAAATGGTTTCGGAGTTGCAAAAATAAGACATTCAGAGGAGTTTATGGGACTTCAAAGAGTTTATTAGCCGTGTTGTATTGAATTTTGGAAAAACAGGGACAAAAAAGACAAGTTAAGAAAGCAATTTGCAGTAAATATCTCCTGAAAAAGCTTTTTTAAAGCCAGCTATATTCTCCAC
>CALIAG010000519.1 GCA_938041325.1 uncultured Saprospiraceae bacterium
GTTGCTGCTTATTCTCAAGCGTATAAAAATATTTTAGAAAAAGGGATTGAAAAATGCGTGATGGAGATCAACGAAAACTATTAGTTCTTTTGGTAGATGAGTTTTGAAGCTATGATTCCTTTTTGTCTGAACAGGATTTACAAGATGTCTATAATGTACACGATAAAACGAATCCTGATTATCTTTCTAATCTTACAAATCATGTTCTACTTTCTATTTGAACAGGATTTACAAGATGTTTATGATGTACACGATAAAACGAATCTTGATTATCTTTCTAATCTTACAAATCATGTTCTACTTTTTGTCTGAACAGGATTTACAAGATGTCTATAATGTACACGATAAAACGAATCCTGAATATCTTTCTAATCTTACAAATCATGTTCTACTACTTTTTCCGTACATGATTTTCACCATTCGTTCGATCTTTAATCCTTCAATTCATGGTCAACTTTTATTCACGTTCATAAAAAACGTATCTTGGTCAAAGACCAAAACTAGCGAACTGAATCCGTGGTAAAGCCCCTTCCCTAATTCCCAAAAATATCCTTCGACTTCCTAGAGTTCAAAATAGGCTGCGGAAATAATGGTGCATCAAGAATAACATCAAAAAGTTTTTCTTGGTAGACCCAAAGGCCCTTTTTTAATTTGTATCCTTGATAAGTTCCGTCTGGAATATTGGTATCCTCTTGTCCTGGGTAACTGCTACCCACCATCCGCAGATGATCGAATATGATTACTTCCAATGAAGGATCGTAATTCAATTTTATGGAAGCTTCTACCGAATATTCAAGAACCAATCTATTCGTAGTGATTGGACTTCTTCCTTTTTCCTCTTTTGCAAATACTGGATCACCAAAAGAGATTCGATCACCATCAATTCTCAATACATCAATTAATTTTCTCTTGTTGTACAAACGGTAACCATCGTAGCCAAAAAGTAGATAATATTTTCCTTGTTTATCCTCGCACTCGATTAGATTATAGTACACTGCTCCGTACCAATTATCGGCTCCTAACTTTTCATAAGCCAAACTTTCAACCTCCTCTGATAAATCGGTCAGTTTTCTCCATTTCAACTCAGGTGAATTCATCTGAATGGCTCCGAAATATTGGTAGTTGTTTTCGTCCACATATAACTGTAAAGTGAAAATTCGGAAACTTCTATCTTCTGGATATTTTATTGAGACCGCTTGTAAACTATCAAATGGGTAGCTAAAGGAGTTTTGAATAGAAAGAGTCTTCTCAAACAGGTCATTAAACTGATCAAATGCTGCCAACCTATTGGATTGAATGCTATCCGTCATTATAGTCAAAGTCAGCGCTTGCAAGGAATCTTCATAAACCTTTATTTGAGGATCTATTTCGATTGTTTCTGCCACCTGCGCATGCAGAAAGCCAAAGGAAAAAACAAGACTTAAAATCAAAAGAATCTTTCTCATAAATGGCCCATAAGGGTTTTAGATTAGTTTTAACCAAGTTTAAACGTATTTCAACTGCTTAAATTGCAGCATTATTCTTAAGAAACCTTTAAAGAATCGCAAACATCTTAGTATTTATTAAAATATCAAACTTTAGTCCAGATTTGATGATATCAATCAATATGTCTGGTTAAAATAAGGTTAAAACATCATTGCTCATTGGATTGAATTCAATTAGAGACATAAAAAAATCGATATCAAATTTCTTCGATACCGATTTGCGTTTTTTTTGATGGCAACTTTTAATAAAACTTATGCATCACTCTCGATTCAAATTGCCATTCATTTCTCAGATTAATTTATTACAATTAGCAGTAAAACAATGCTACACTAACCGATAGTGTTTCAAGCGCGAGGCGATATAAGTACTCTCTAATAAGTAGCCGCAATATTATGTTTATTTATAATATATTCAACCACAAAAAATGATTTTTTTGGAAAAATGATAAGGTAAGTTAATAGCCTATCTATGCCGTTTTCTCTTGTTGTTTTTATAATCCATGAATATAAATTCACCTAGGCCCTGCAAACTACTGTAAAAGGCCTTACCATTATTGGCTTTGGTAAATTGTTCAACAAAACTGACTAGATAAGGATCTCTAGCAATCATAAAAGTTGTGATAGGAATATCTAATTTTCGGCAGCGCGTTGCGAGGTTCAACGTGCGATTAACGATTTTTCGATCTAAGCCAAAACTATTTTTATAGTACTTTTTTCCTTTCTTTATACATGTCGGCTTTCCGTCAGTTATCATGAAGATTTGCTTGTTGGGATTCCGTCGACGTCTCAGCAAATCCATTGCCAATTCAACTCCTGCAACAGTGTTGGTGTGATATGGACCAACTTGCAAATACGGGAGGTCTTTGATTTCTATTTGCCAAGCATCATTTCCAAATACTAAAATATCAAGCGTATCTTTTGGATAACGTGTGGTAATCAATTCGGCCAAGGCCATGGCCACCTTCTTGGCAGGAGTAATTCTGTCTTCTCCATACAAAATCATTGAATGCGAAATATCAATCATCAAAACTGTGCTCATCTGAGATTGATACAGCGTTTCTTGTACTTCCAAGTCCTTAGGAGTCAATTGGAAGTTATCTATTCCATGGTTAATTTGAGCATTCTTTAGGGATTCAGAAACGGCTAGGTTTTCTAGTTTATCTCCAAATTCATAAGGTCGTTTATCAGAAGTGAATTCGTCTCCTTTTCCTCCGTAACGGGTATTGTGTTTTCCACTTCTGGATTTTTTCAATTGACCAAAAGTATCTTCTAAAGATTTTTGGCGAATAGCTATTTCCATTTTTGCAGTGGGAACAAAATTAGGATTTTGCGGATCTTGTGGCTGGATGAATCCTTTGTCGATTAGGTCCTGGATGAAGTCCGCCATCCCATAATTCTCATTGGTCAATTTGTACTCTTTGTCCAACTCCGTTAGCCAAGAAAGTGCTTCGCTTACATTCCCAGAAGTATGCACCAATAACTCTTGAAAAACTTTCAACAGTCTTTCAAAGGGGCTGCCTTCATTAGCACCAGGTATAAATTCCGAAAATTGCCAACCGATCATTTATTTTTATTTAGGTAGTAGAACAGCAACCTGCCAACTCCTCGTAATTAGGACGTTCGGATGCATGTTTGTGAATGTACTTTGATTTTACATTTCCATTCTCAATAATATATATACCAGGCATTTGAGTAGAATCACCTAAAGTTTTGGATAACTCCAATTCATGTCCAACTTTCCTTGCAGAGTATCCGCGAATCCAAGTTCGCAAACCATATAGCTGCGAGAAATTACCTTTTGTAATCCCAAACTCAGAATAGAATTCACATTCTGGATCAGAGATATGAATGGGATTTGCAATTTTATAACGATCAAAATATTGATCTGCTACTTTAGAATTGGACATATGAACAAAAACGATTTTCAATCCATTCTCTTCTAATTTATCCTTTTTCTCTGCGAGATCTGACAGGGCTTCTTTGCAAAAAACACAGCCAAAATGCCTTAAAAAAACAAGCATTATTGGGTGATTTTTATTGATATCTAATAAGTTGCCTCCTTCATTGGTTTCCATAGAAAGGAGCAAATCTGGGTCCACAGTGCTTTGTACCATCTTGCTATTTATTTCTTTTTCTCTAGTATGGATTAAGTACAGTCATGAATAGGAAGATCTTTGTGAAAAGGAGAATAAAAGAAAAAGATCCCTCCAATACTTATATGTAATTTATCAATGTACTCAGCCTACTAGAAGGTAACAAAAGTCAATCAAAATTGTTTATCGAAAAAAGAACCCATTAAATGGGTTTCTGTTATTAAAAACACAAAAAAAGCATCGGTTATTCACCGATGCTTAAATATATTCTATTTTAATAGATTAATGTTGATTCTTTGCAGGATTTTAATATCGCTGCTAGAAAACTTATCATTTTGAATGCTAGACTACTTTCATTTTATTAAAAACAGTGATTACTTTTTTAACATGATCTGCAGATTTATGTAAAAGCTTCATTTCGCTTTTATTCAGCTTAAGCTCAATTATTTCTTCAATACCATTCTTGCCTAATTTCACTGGTACGCCCAAGAAGATATTTTTCAAACCATATTGACCACTTAACATGGCACAACAAGGGAAAATTCTTTGTTCATCACGCAAAATTGCTCCGACCATTTGTGCAGCTGCAGCACCTGGTGCATACCAAGCAGATGTTCCCATCAACTTCACTAACTCTCCGCCACCTTTTTTGGTACGTTCAACAATCGCGTTCAAATCCGCTTTTTCTATCAATTCAGTAACAGGTATTCCTGCAACAGTGGTATATCTTGGAAGAGGAACCATCGTATCACCGTGGCCACCCATCAATACTGCTTGAATATCTTTTGGAGATACATTCAATTTTTCAGATAAGAAACATCTGTATCTTGCTGTATCCAAAATACCCGCCATTCCGAATACACGCTTAGGATTCAATTTTGAAACCTTATGCGCAGCGTAAGTCATTACATCCAATGGATTGGAAACAATAATGATAATCGGATTTTTAGAATATTTAAGAATGGAGCTGGTTACAGAAGCAACAATCTTAGCATTGGTAGAAATCAAATCATCACGACTCATTCCAGGTCTTCTTGGAATACCCGCAGTGATAACAACGATATCTGAATTTTTTGTCTTGCGATAATCTTTGGTACCAATCATTTTGGTACTGTAGTAATCAATCGGCGCTTGTTGGCAAGTATCTAATGCCTTACCTTTTGCGAAATCTTCTTTGATATCAACCAAGACGATTTCTCTAACTAAATCTTGGTGGGCTAATACATTGGCAACTGTAGCACCAACATTTCCAGCTCCAACAACGGTGACTTTACTCATTTGTCTCGAAATTATTTTGTAAAATTTATAAATGGTAGCTTATTTGCAATTATACGTAGAATCGATGTACTTGTTTTGATTCAATCCCCTAACATTTAGGTTCTTACGCAAATAACTTATGGTTAAAATCTTTTATTTGTAATTGTGGTGCAAAATAGGAATTTATTTATTCTTCTACCTAACCAAGAAGAAAGATTTGACTATTTTAGGACAATGTCATGCCCTGAATTTGATTAAATTTATGCCTAGCGCTTTTCAAGTACTTATTTAAACAAATCATTATATCCCAATGAAGTTTATTTTTAGAATATCAATACTCCTTTCTATTTTCATTCCTTCTATTTTAAATGGACAAGTTTGTGGACTGCACGATCATGCTCCCTTGATAGAGCGCTTGAAAGCCAATAAAGCTTTCCTCAAAATGAATCCATCTTTGAGTCGAGATGCTGTGACCTATATTCCACTAAAATTTCATCTTATCGCAAATGCTGCAGGCTTAGGAAGAGTGAACGAACATAAAGTATTGGATCAATTGGCCAACTTAAATTCCTTCTATCAAGAATTTGCTCCAGACATCCAATTTTATATGGTGGATGGTTTGAATTACATTGATAATGATGCTGCATTCTCTACTCATTTCACAGGCGCTGGACAAGCACAATTGATAAACAATAGGGTAGACAATGCGCTGAACGTTTTTATTCCATTGGATGCCAATACGACTTCTGGTGGACAAGGAATTACACTAGGTTACTATGATCCAAATTCAGGAGCCGATTGGGTTGTCATTCGCAAAGCAGATATCAATGGACAGTCTGAAACCTTGTCGCATGAGGTGGGCCATTTTTTAGGTTTGTTGCATCCGTTCAATGGATGGGATTTTGAACCTTTTGATAATAATACGGTAAATCCAGTAGGGACTTATTCTCCCAGTGTAGGATTCCCTTCTTTGATTCCTAATGAAAAACAAAACGGGAGTAATTGTGAAACAGCAGGAGATTTCATTTGTGATACTCCTCCTGACTATAATCATTTCAATACCAATTGGGAATTCAATTATGTAGGCGGTGCTAAGGATCCAGATGGCGTAACCATCGATCCAGATGAAACCAATATCATGAGCTATTTTATCAATTGTAACCCAAAGTCTTTTACCACTGACCAAGTTAATTTAATGACTGTAGATGTGGTGCAAAGAATTGCCAATAATACTTTGAACCAAGGCCCTGCTTCTTTTGCATCAGTGGGCGATGAAACTGCACTCAGCTTTCCGCTCGATGAAGCCCTTAATGTTCCTCACAACGAAGTAGAATTCATTTGGGATGATGTAGATGGTGCGACAGCTTATTTGTTGGAAATAGATAAATTTAGCACTTTCAATATCGAACCCGAACGCTATTTTGTCTATGGCAACAACAAAGTAATATCTGGAATTGACGCAAACCGTACTTATTATTGGAGGGTTCGACCTTTCAATGCTTACGATACCTTTTCTCCGAATAGTGAAACGAGAAAGTTTACGACAGGAAATACAACAAACACCAATGAAATAGCTGCTTTGAAAGATTGGGCAATTACTCCTAATCCGATTTCAACCAACGAAAGCTTAAAAATAATGATCAATGCGGATCAAGCTTTCGAAGCAGATATAGAAATTTTTTCCTTGAATGGCAAACTGGTGCAAAAGATATCAAATCAATATTTTGGACAAGGCCAGCAAAGCATTGAAACTGATCTTTCGAAGTTGAACAAAGGCATCTATATTGTGAGTTTGGTTTCTGAAAAGGGGATTTTGAATAAAAAAATAGCGATTCAGTAGACTTTATCAGTCAAATTATCTTTAAATAAGGCATTGCTTTAGAGTAAATTATCTAATTCTAAGCTTGAAATGCATTCTTTTCAATCAAGGAAGAGAATGCATTTCTACAATTAAAGAAAATCCTGTACATTTGCGCTGATTAAATCATCATAAATAGTTTTATCATAATATGAATTTACACGAGTATCAAGGTAAAGACCTCCTTAAAGGATTCGGAGTAGCTATTCAGGAAGGAATAGTTGCAGAATCTATTGAAGAAGCCATTAGTGCATATGATCAGATAGCAGAAAGAACTGGATCATCAATGGCAATAGTGAAAGCGCAAATACATGCGGGTGGACGTGGAAAAGGTGGAGGAGTGAAATTGGTAAAAAGTTCTGATGAGCTAAAAGAGACTGCTGGTAGTATTTTGGGGATGATGTTGAAAACACCTCAGACTCCAGGTGGAATGGAAGGAGAAGGTAAATTAGTTCGGAAAATATTGGTTGCAGAAGACGCTTATGCACCGGACTTTGACGCATGTAAGGAATACTACGTTTCTATTTTAATGGATAGAGAAATGAAACGTAATGTGATCATCTACTCTACAGAAGGTGGAATGGATATCGAAGCAGTTGCAGAAAAAACACCAGAGTTGGTTCATAAAGAACATATTGATCCTACATTAGGATTGTTGTCTTTTCAAACAAGAAAAATTGCTTTTAATTTAGGTTTAAGTGGAAAAGCATTTAAGGAAATGACTCGTTTCATTGCCAAATTGTACAAAGCTTTTGTAAGCTCAGATGCTTCTCTTTTTGAAATTAATCCTTGTTTGAAAACAGGAGACGACAGAATCATCGCAGTTGATTGTAAAGTATCTTTAGATGAAAATGCATTATTCAGACATAAAGAATTGGCTGCATTGAGAGATACGGATGAAGAAGATCCAACTGAAGTAGAAGCAAAAAGCTACGGGTTGAATTTTGTCAACCTAGATGGTAATGTAGGTTGTATGGTGAACGGAGCTGGTCTTGCAATGTCGACAATGGATATCATCAAATTATCTGGTGGAGAACCTGCTAACTTCCTAGATGTAGGAGGAACGGCTGACGCAGATCGAGTTGAAAAAGCTTTTAGAATAATATTAAGAGACCCAGCTGTTAAAGCGATTTTAATCAATATCTTTGGTGGAATCGTAAGATGCGACCGGGTAGCAAATGGAGTAGTTGAAGCTTACAAAAATATGGGAAATATTACGGTTCCTATTATTGTTCGACTACAAGGTACGAATGCAGATATAGCTAAGAAAATCATTGATGAATCAGGTTTGGAAGTTCATTCCGCAACTCTTTTACAAGAGGCTGCTGATTTAGTCAAAGGTGTTCTAGCTTAGTTTTTTTATATTTAGTGAGATAATTCCTACACTAAACTCTTTACGGCGAAGACTGAACTACCCTTTCGGTCCGTCTATGAAATCCAAATGAATCGCAAAAGCCGGTGGTCTAATAGACGCACCGGCTTTTCTTTTTTATTCAAATAGATATCATTCTTTAACAAGAACTTGTTTAGCCGCCAAAGCGAAAGTTCAATTGAATAGCATTTGGATAAGACAACTCAAAGCGGTCATAAAAATCCTGCTGTTCTATGGTAAATCCACTAATCTGTTCTGTCTTGGTGACCTGTCCACCAACGAAATAATGCCATCCAATCCCGGTAGAAATACCAAAATTCTCTTTTATTTTATATTCTACCTCCCACATCATACCAAAGCCCAAAGCATTGGTGGATCGATCAGTGTATTGGGAAGTGGTTGATTCACCGTTTTTTTCCCCCCAAATGTATTTAAACTCATATCTAAAAGACCTTTCCCATTTTTTACTGTCCCACATTGGATGTTTGAACTCTTCTCCAACTGCAAAGCCAAATAGAAAACCCTGACCGATAATGTCAACATTGGGAGTAGCATTACCTGGAAAGTTACCAAAGAAAAAGCGCCTCCTTCGGAGGATGTTATCTGGTGTAATAGACAGAGCGAGGTATTTGTACTTGTTCTTCTTTTGGTATTTTTTTATGGTAAATATATTTCTAGCAATCCTTCCATGCTGCCTCAATTCTTCTATATTACTAGCATTGACCAATAGATCAGTCAGGTTGAAGGTAAATTCAAATTTGGAATAGTCAGCATATTCCTTCTGTGCAAAAGAAGAAAGACTAAGAGATATCAAGAAAACGAGGGTACAAATATTTTTCATAGCTAAGCAACTAAATTGTCTTCTAATATATATCCAATATTTGGAGATTTTATTGTTTTGATGCTATTTTTTAAAACAATGTTGGTTTTTTAATCGCAAAAGAAACCGTCAATTGTTATTGATTATTTTGTACAGTTAGTTACTTTTGACCAAATACTTTTCTTCTTTTATGGCAGCAATAAGTCTATACGAATTAAATGAATTTATCCGACGCTTAATGGCGCTGAATTTTCCTGAAGCTATTTGGGTCAGAGCAGAATTGGCACAGGTTGGTCAATCAAGAGGGCACCGGTATTTAGATGTAATTCAAAAAGAAGAGGAAGGAGAAGATATTATTGCAAAAGCCAACGTCGTAATTTGGGAGAGAGAATACAACAGGTTGAGAAGACGAATTGGGAAAAGTCTAGAGGATATTCTGCAAGAAGGAATGGAAGTCTTGCTGGAAGTAAAAGTAGATTTTCATGAGCAATATGGCCTGAAACTTATTGTGCAAGATATAGATCCGGCTTTTACTTTAGGCAAGCTGGAAATAAAACGCAGAGCGACCATCGACAAACTTCGTCAACTCAACTTGCTTGGTAAAAATACCCAAACGGCATTGCCAGAAGTCATTCAAAAAATCGCAATTATAAGTTCGGTCAAAGCCGCAGGGTTTAAAGATTACTTAAATCACCTGTCTACCAATTCTTATGGCTATACTTTTCAAAATCAATTATTGAATGCATCCATGCAAGGGCGTTATGCAACCAAAGAAATAATGACTCGCTTGGATCAAATTGCCTTAACGCCAGATAAATTTGATTGTGTTGTGATCATACGGGGTGGGGGAGCAAAGATGGATTTACTCGCTTTTGATGATTTGGAACTAAGTAAAAAAGCAGCAGATTTTCCAATACCAATTTTGACTGGAGTGGGGCATGATATTGATGAGTCTGTTTTAGATATGGTTGTTTACAAAGCATTAAAAACGCCCACTGCGGTCGCGGATTTTATCATTGAAAATAATATGCTGTTTGAAAGTAAATTAGAAGAGGTCAAACTATTTTTACAACAAATTACAAATATGCACATCACGCAGTCAGACCGTTTGATCGAAGGTTTTGAACAGCAGGTAAAGTTTTCGAGTGAAAGCATTCTCAATAAATCTAATTCGAAATTAGATCAAGTAATTGATAAAATCCCATTATTGAAAACGCAGCAATTGCAATTGGCAACTTCCAAATTGACCAAGCTCGAAGAGATGATTAAGTTGCTAGATCCGAATACCAGTTTAAAGCGTGGTTTTACACTTACAACACTCAATAATAAAATAATTAGAAACGTGGATGAAGTAGCAGAAGGAGAAGAAATAGTCACTCAGTTTTTTGATGGAACACTAAAAAGTAAAGTTGTTAAAAATGGCAAAAAGTAAATCAGAATCTTACGAAAAAGCAATGGCCGAATTGCAAGAAATTATTCAAGCTCTTCAAGAGGAAGCCGTGAATATAGACGAGCTTTCTACGAAAGTTAAACGGGCTGCCGAATTGATTAAGTTCTGCAAACAGAAATTAAGAGCGACAGAATCAGAATTGAATGATTTGTTTTAAGATATACGTCGGATAGATAAAACGTTTTGATTTGAAAAATAGATATCGCACCTACGGCGCTTAATAAAAGCTCTGCTTGAGTGCTATAAAGGTATCGCACCTACGGCCCTTGGAAATGAAGAAAGTACTAAAGAGGATGGATAGTCTATGTTTAGATATTGGAAAGTAAAAAACAGCAGTACGTCCATTTTGCCATCGCCAAATAAAAAGTGACAAAACCTAACGTAATAAAACCTTTATAGCCAATTAAATTTTAGAACAAAAAGCTCCAGCGGAGCGACACCTTTATAGCTACGATATGAATAAGATTTTAAGCGCCGTAGGTGCGAAACCTAAAAATATAAATGCTGATGAAACTTATCACCTTAATCCTACTTCTTTCCTTTTGCGCAAGCCTACCTGCACAATCTTTTAAATTCAA
>CALIAG010000520.1 GCA_938041325.1 uncultured Saprospiraceae bacterium
TCTTTTGATTCTACCCATATATCTCCACCATGTCGGTTAATTATTTTTTTACACAGCGCTAAGCCAATACCTGTGCCCTCATAATCTTTTTTACTATGAAGCCTTTTAAATATCTCGAAAATTTTGAATTGGTAATCTTCATGAATTCCTATCCCATTGTCTTTAATCGAAAATTGCCAAAAGCCTTCCTTTGATTTTGGGTGGTAAGAGATGGTAATTAAGGGCTTTGTACTTTTATTAAATTTAATAGCATTATTTATAAGGTTATGAAAGACCATTACAATTAAATTTTTATCGCAAAATATTTCAGGTAACTCGTCGATGCTGAATTGAACGTTCTTTTCTTTTATATTTTCAGAAAGGTCATGTAAATTATTAGCAATCACCTCATCTAGTTTAACGAATTGGATATTGATTTCGTTTTGTGATACCTTAGAAAAAGTTAGAATACTTTTGATTTGTTCAGACATTCGAGATACTCCATCAATTGCAAAGTCTAAATATTCAAATGCATCTTCATCAAAATGTTTTTCATACCTCCGTTTTAACAAACTGATAAAACCACCAACAACTCTCAACGGTTCTTGAAGATCATGAGACGCAATGTAAGCGAACTGCTCTAAATCTTTATTTGATCGTTCCAAGTTTACATTCAATTCTCCTAAATGTAGTTTTTGTTGTTGCAAGTCTGATTCAACTAATTTTCGTTGAGCAATCTCATTATTGAGTTCTTGATTGTATGTTTGGAGTTTTTTATTTATTTCGTTTACACTTTTGGTGTAGTATTGAACGCCTACTATCACCAGCAAAATGGCACCCAAAATGCATCCGATTATAAACCACCAAGTTTCCCAATAAGCTGGCTTTTTAATTATCTTTATTGTATTCCCAATCTCATTCCAGACTCCATCATTGTTGGCAGCTTTCACTTTAAAATGATAAGTACCATGCTTCAGGTTGGTATAAATGGCAGGTCTTTTTTTATCTAAAAAATTCCACTTATCATCAAAACCTTCTAACATGAAAGCGTACTTGTTTTTTTCTGCACGGTTATAATTGACGGCTGCGTAGTCAAGAGAAAGATAATATTCATTATGCTCCAATACGATCTCCTTGGAATAAGTTCCATTATCAATAACTTCTCCTTCAGGGCTCATTACCCGGATATCAGTTATATGAACTGGAGGTGGTCTTTCGTTATTTACTATACTCAGTGGATCAAATCTTGTAATTCCGCTATGGCTTCCAAAATATATCCATCCATTTTTATCTTTAAATTTTGATCTTAGACAAAAGACAAGATCTGTTAAACCATCTCTGTTATTATACTTATTAAATGTGTTTGATTGTGTATTGTAGAGAACAATACCTTCGGTAGTAGTTCCCCAAATATTGTCATCTTCCGTTTTTACGATACTGGTATAACTATATTTATTATTCTCTTTACTGTAGTTTGTGAAGGATTTCTTTATCAAGTTATATCCGGATAAACCATTGGTACTTGCAATGTATAAGGTTTTATTAATTTCTGTAATTGAAACAATCCGATTAGAAGGAATGCTGTTTTGAGGATTTTTGGGGTCATGTTTAAATCGTTCAAATTCAAATTCATCTGGTTTAATTTGAATGACCTTATTTAAACCCTGAAAAGTTGTTAACCAAATGTCACCATTGCTATCTTCAAATATTTGATTTACGGTGTTGTCACTAATTGATTTTGTATTATTCAATTCTCTTAGGTAAACCTTGTAAGAGCCTGTTTTTTCATCAATTACAAAAAGTCCATTTAATGTTCCAATCCAAATTCGATTCAAATGATCCTTAAAGATTGATCTAATAAAAGAGTAATTTTTTTGTTGCTTGTTCAGTTCAAATATTGGAAAGTGCTTTATTTTTTTTGTCTTTATTTCTAAAACGCTTATTCCTTTACTATGCCCAATGTAAAGAGATCTATCATCCGGACTATATAAAGAAGAAACAAATTCCAAATTGGCGCCAATGTCTTCTTCATTATATTTTTTACGATTTACAAAATCGTATTTTAAAATTCCTTTCTCTCCATTCCCAATCCAAGCTATTCCTTCTTGATCAATATAAAGATTTTGAGAAATTGGGTTTTTGGTAATAGCATCACCTAATTCGTGGACATCAAATTGATTCGTAGCCCAATTGTATTGGCTTACCCCACCATGAGTGCCAGCCCAGATTATCCCTTGATCATCTTCAAAAAGTGTTCTAACATTATTATTAATGAGTGAGGACGGATTACCGAAATCGTCAAAGTATTGATAAAAATTCAGCTTTACTTTATCGCTGCTAATTCCTTTGGAAGGAAGCTTTTTTAATTCATCGGCTAAAATGCAATTCAAACCATTTAATGTTGCTATCCATAAATTGCCATTTCTATCTTGAAGTATTTTTTTTAAATCATCATGTGATAAGCTATTTGAAACGCCTTCATTGAAGTAATTATGGAAATGAGGTGTCCAATTTAATCCGCCCTTGTTATTATAAGCCTCGAACGGAACTTCCATCAAAAATAATCCCCCTCCGGTAGTGCCTATCCAATACCTATTTTGATTGTCTTGATAGATCTCCCAAATTCGCCAGGATTGATTTTTCTCAGTTGGATAGAATGTTCGAAATTCACCTTGTTCTATGTTTCCATTCTCAGGCACTACCAATAGATTCAATCCTCCTTCCCAAGTCCCTACCCACATCCATCCTTTATCGTCTTCGAAAATAGATAGTATCGCTTTTGCTTTAAGGGAGCCAGGTTTGTTTTTATCTACCTTAAAAGAAAAAAAAGATTCAGTAGCATGGTTGTAAATACTCAAACCATCCTCCGTTCCGACCCAAATTCGCCCTTTGCTGTCTTCTGTTATTGTTAATATTTCGTCATTACACAAACTTGTTGAATCCGACGCCTCATTACGAAAAGTTTTCCACGTATTGCTTGGTTGGTGAAATTTGGTTAACCCACCTAGCCGAGTACCAATCCACAGATTATTTTTGCTATCCAGAAATAAAGACCTGATATTGCTAGACTCAATTCCACCTTCTATTTTGGGATTGTCAACGGCATAAACCTTTATCGAATTGGGCCCCTCATATCGACACAAACCATCATTTGTTCCTATCCAAATGAAACCTAGATCATCTTTTGTAATAGCATTTACAGAATTATTGGGAAATATATCAGAATTGCTAAT
>CALIAG010000521.1 GCA_938041325.1 uncultured Saprospiraceae bacterium
TAAGGCACTGGGATTCCATGGCGCATGAGTACAACATACAAGACAAACATATCGATGTAGGTCTTGTGCGTCATGACGAATGCAATCGGATGGTTGCGAGCGAGTTTGGAAATAGCTTTTATTTCATTGCTGTTGACATCAATGGTTTTTTTATAACCTCTGGAAAGAATGTATTGAGCGGTCTGGGTTCCAATCAGATTGGCAATGGGTTGGTGGATGGTATACAGTTCTTTCATGTATCCCGCAGCTTCCTCATAGATCTTTTGAAAACTGACTCCTTGCTCCTGAGAAATGTCTGCCAGAGATTTTTGAAATTTATGATCACTCAATATGAGCTCTATGCCATTGCTGCTTTCGGTGTTTTCCATGTATTGATTGTACGCTGAGAAATGAATGTTGAGCCCCAGGTTTATCCAAAGGGCGCGCTTAGCTACCAAGATAAAGAATGAAAAGCAATACTTTGCAATTATTCGTAATGCATTATTAGATTCTTTAGAAATCAAAAAATGAGCTTTTCTAGGCGGTTTTTCCAATTTTAAGGATTCAGGCTGAAGGTTTAACACTTTGATAAGCCTTGATTGGAGCATCAAAACGTCTTATTATAAGAAGAGTAAAAGGTGTAGAGAAAGGAGGAAACCAATTTAAAACTTAAATTAAGCCAAAATTGACCAAAGAAAATTAGGTTTAATCAGCGTTTTTCCAGGCAATTTAATAGGATTGTTTGTCTCCAAATGAAATTAAATTTTTTATATCTAAAAAATAGATAACTTGCTATTTTTACTTTAAGTTGTGGCAGAATATTATTTGAAAATGGAACATTGATGATTTTTAGGTGTTTCATATAAAATAGGACTCCAAAAGAAGTACAAAGACCGGTTTTTTGTAAGAAAAAGACATTTTCAAACAAAATTGAATTTACGAATGGCAGCTTCTCAGAAAAGGATAAAAAAACCATCATTGCTTTGGTTGGCAACGGAATGTGGCAGAGCGATCACAGAATTCAGTATATCTGTTCCGTATAGAAAATTTTATAAGAATTGTGAACAAGGCGACGGGCATCCAGTGCTTGTTCTCCCTGGTTTTATGGCTACAGATGTTTCTACTGGGCCTTTAAGAAAATTCATAGACAAGCTTGGTTATTCCACTTATTCTTGGGATTTGGGAAGAAATTATGCCAAGCTTCAATATATGGACGAGTTGGAAGCGCGCATTGCAGAAATTGAAGCTTTGCACAATGAAAAAGTCACCATTATCGGCTGGAGCCTAGGCGGCGTTTATGCCAGACAATTGGGAAAAGCTTGCCCTGATAGAATAAGACAAATCATAACTTTAGGTTCTCCTTTCAGAGGAATCACAGAACCTAACAATGCCACTTGGATTTATAATATGCTTCCAGGGAATAAACGTGTGATCGACATCGATTCCGAACTCTTGGAAGACCTTCCTAAACCAGCAAATGTTCCAACTACAGCCATCTATACCAAAGAAGATGGCGTTGTATCGTGGAAAGTTTGTTTGGAAGAAAAGGAAGACGCTTGGCATCAAAACATTCAGGTGCGCGGAAGTCATTTAGGCTTAGGCGTTAATCCTTCTGTTTTAGAGATCATAGCAGATCGCTTGCTTTACACAAAAAGCAATTGGGAACACTTTGAGCCAACAAGCATTGTCAAAGATTTGCTTTATTACCCATCTTTATAAGGTTTATATTCTAAGTCTTATATTCCATTTCAATTAAAAATAGGCCCCGTAGCAGGATTTATTGCTCGGGATAGACCTCGTTATCTTCCTGAAATTGGTATAATCCTGTGGGATGTTCATACAATTGCATGAAAAGTCTATTAGATCTTTAATCTTTAGAAAATTCGAAGTATTTTCATCAATCGCAATAGAATTTGCGACAATCAATTACAAACATACCACTGAAAACACGTTATGGGATTAATTTCATTTTTAGGATTTACATTATTAGTAGCAGGAATTGCTTACTGGTCGACCAGAGGCACAGATGAGAATTCAGCTGACGGTTATTTTCTCGGCGGAAGATCATTGACCGCAGGTGTCATCGCCGGATCATTATTATTGACCAATCTATCCACCGAACAAATTGTCGGCCTCAACGGCCAGGCTTATACCGAAGGCCTCTTGGTGATGGCTTGGGAAACTCTTGCTGCGATCGCAATGGTTTTGACCGCAATATTTTTATTGCCTCGATATTTAAAAGGTGGCTTGACAACCGTACCTCAATTTTTGGCTCGACGGTACGACACTATGACGAAGACAATCGCATCTGGATTGTTCCTTTCCGGATATGTTGTAGTCCTTTTACCAATTGTTTTATATTCTGGAGCCGTTGCTTTTTCATCCATGTTTGATCTGCCTGAATTATTAGGTGTTAGTAAAACAGCCTCCTTATGGATATGTGTTTGGAGTATCGGAATAATTGGATCTATCTATGCCGTTTTTGGAGGATTGAAGGCAGTTGCAGTTTCGGATTCCATCAATGCAATTGGATTGTTGATTGGAGGAGTTATGATTCCGTTTTTTGGTTTGGCCTTTATTGGTGATGGAAGTATAACAGCAGGTATTTCAATATTGATGGAAGCCAACCCTGAAAAGTTTACCTCTATGGGAGACAATTCAGCAAGTGTTCCATTTAGCACTATTTTCACAGGAATGATATTGGTGCAGATGTTTTACTGGGGTACGAATCAGGCGATTATTCAACGTGCATTGGGCGCAAAGAATTTAGTGGAGGGGCAGAAAGGTTTAATCTTAGCATCTGTGTTTAAAATATTGGGACCTTTAATTCTGGTTGTTCCAGGTATTGTCGCTTATCATATTTTTCAAGGTGCTTTAGACAATCCGGATGAAGCTTATCCACGTTTGGTTGCAAAAGTATTGCCCGCTTCAATGGTTGGTTTTTTTGCTGCCGTTTTATTTGGAGCCATCCTAAGTTCATTCAATAGTGCTTTGAACAGCTCTGTAACACTTTTTGGAGTTGATATTTACAAAGAATACATTAACAAAGAAGCATCAGAAAGACAGATTGTAAAAGCAGGAAAAACTTTTGGAATTATACTCGCTATTCTAGCGATGTTTATTGCTCCTGCAATTGCTAATGCACCAGATGGTCTTTTTGGTTATTTACAAAAAATCAATGGTTGCTATACCATTCCTATTTTTACCATAATAATAGTGGGCTACACGACAAAATTTGTTCCAGCAATAGCAGCAAAAATCGCTGTATTTTTAGGAGCAGTTTTGTACAGTATTAGTGTATTGGGAATTGAACCATACATGAGGGCGAAAGCATTGGCAGATGCAGAAGTTTCCGGTATTACAAATGCCGCATCTCTTAAGGCAATTGAAGCCGCAGCTTATCCGCACTTCTTACATGTAATGGCCATTTTATTTACGGCCAACGTAATTATCATGCTTATTATTGGAAAATTAAAACCAAGAACAGAGGAATACGTACAAGTTTACACTGAACAAGTGGACATTACTCCATGGAAATATGTGAACCAATTTGGAATTGCGGTGTCTGTTATCGTGATTGGAATTTACGTTTACTTTGCTTAATCTAAAATAGCAAAGCCGCTAAATTGAATATCCTTCTAATTTTAAAGAACATTTCCTGAACTTACATAAGTTTGGGAAATGTTCTTTTTAGTATAATGGAAAACGGTTAACTTCGTTATTCATTTATACAACGATCATCAAGTCGTTGAAATTGAACAAATAAACTGAACCTTGAATGGAAAAAATCAACTCCTTCCTTGTTAAAATAATCCTTCCATGTTTTTTAATATTGACTGCTTGCAATGAAGAAGCCGAGCAGAAAGTTCAAGTCGATTCTCCGGAAATTGTCGATGCGCAACCCATGTGTTATACACCAGGAAGAGGTTCTGCATTGATGAGTGAATCCGAATTAAAATTAATGCGAAGTGTAGAAAAAGATGAAGCCAAATCCAAGGATTATTCCGGTATGGTAAAAATAGAAGGAGGCGCTTTTATGATGGGCGGAAACCCTCCAAAGCAAGACGTGAATTTGCAAAGAGGATCTCTACCAAGAAATGATGAATTTCCAAACAATGAAATAACAGTCAAAAGTTATTGGATGGATGAGACGGAAGTAACGAATGCGCAGTTTGCGGAATTTGTAGAAGCAACGAATTATGTGACGACTGCCGAGCGACCTATAGATCTAGAAGAAATCATGGC
>CALIAG010000522.1 GCA_938041325.1 uncultured Saprospiraceae bacterium
TTTTGATAAGCTTCTAAAACCGGATGCAAATCCTCTTCTTCACTAGATCTTGTTCCTTTGTTATTTAAAGCATCTACATTCACTGCTTGCATCGCGATGTCTTGAGCGGACTGTTGAGCCAATTGTAAATTATTTGCTTGATTGGGTAGAAGAAAATAGCTAGCAGTAAGCAATAAAGCGATTGCAGCTGCAAGTCCTATCCACCATTTGCGTTTAGAAGGCATACGCACTTCCTTCGGAGTAAAGGCGCTCCGCATATCTGCTTTTTGTTTTTCCAGGATATCCTGATAACCCGGTAAAAATAATTCGTGTGCAGTTTTACTTGCGAACTGGTATTGATCTACTTTGATTTTGAAGTCGGGATCGCTTTCTAATCTTTTTTGAAAAGATTGCAATTCTTCTTCTTTTAAATCAAGTTGAAAAAATCGTTCGATTAGATTGATTTCCTTTTCGGGCATTTTGTTTAGTTATAAAAGATGACAAGGGTGTATAGCGTTCCTCTTTAATTTTAAAGGTATAATTTAAAAAATTATTGAACCTGAATATTGTTATCAACAAGTTCTTTGAAAAAGAGTTTGGTTACTTTTTTAATACAACGCTTTTTCTTTTCTACAATCGTTTGATAGCTTCCGGTATAATTTAATTCTGTTTTCAATGTTTTCAATCTTTCTCCATCATAAATGTTTCTCTCAATCAATTTTTTGCAATCATCACACAATTTACTAATGGCATTCTCTAAAGCAACCAGATATTGTTGTTCTACTTTTTGATTGTTGCTGTGTTCTTTTTCGGGTTTGCTTTGGTCTATCATGTCGGTTGTTTTTAATTGTCGTAAAAGTTTGTTATGATCTAGCTCCACTAATTTTAGTCCGGTTTTTTTGTTTAGTTTTCTGGATTCATCCACAAAATTATTTCTAACCATTCTGAAAATATATCCTTTGATGTTTTTATCTGGTAAAGCCTCGTTGTGTAAAACAAAACGTTCCCAAAATTTAGTCATTCCATTCAGATATACTTCCCAAGCCATCTCTTCGCTACCAGTGAGGGTAATCAAAGGACCTTTAAAGTGAACGGGATAATTTCCGGACACCGCACGATTAAAAGGAGCATTATTCCCCTTTTTACATTCTGTTATAATTTCTAGCCAATTATTTTGCACCATAGCATTTGACTTCTTTGAAGCATAGTATTTTGAAAACGTTCTCTATCATGATAGACGTAAAAACAAATAAATATAAGGCGCTTTCAAAAGAAATTATTTTTTTTTTCAAAAAGGGCATTATATTTTTTAAAACCTTCGTCTATTAATATATATAGATAGGACCTGATTCTAAATTCAATAAAAAAGTGATGCTAACATACGATGTAAACAATTGTGGAAAGTTTTATTTCTTTTTCGTAGATTTACTACTAGATAGATAAAACAAGTAAAGTCTCAAAAGTCGAGTACTAAACTCGGTTTGAACGAAAAAAACGAATGTAGGAGATTCTGTTTTCCATTGAGTTAACTTGTTTTTCACAAATCCCGATTTGCTTCTTATTAGCGCCCTTCCCTTGTTGATTAAAAAAATGATGAAAATACCTTTCATCTGAATTGGATTAGATACACAATATTGTGTAACCTTTTAATTTAAATTAACAACCCTATCCAAACATTTTAAAACAATTGATTATGAAATTTACCTACATTTTTATTTTATTAGTATTTTTTACTTCACCGATCCATGCGATGGTGGAATGTGGTCCAGTGAAAGTAAATAAATCTAAAAGTAATTCTAGTCAACCTGCTTGCGCTTATCTTGCATCAAATGAAATCTCATTTTTTATTAGGAATAATACTTCTAAAGATGTTATTATAAACTATGTAGATGTAGAATTTATAGCAGGTGTTGACAATAATACATTATCGAGTGTTTCATTTATGGTAAATGGAATTGTAGTTGGAACACCTCAAAACCCTTTTCCTGTTACTGTGTCAAGTAGCCAGTATCTTGATGTCCACTGTACAGCACAATACGATTTCGAGGTATCGCATATGAATGAAACAACTGTAGATTTTATGTTTACATATGGTTTTACTGAGGAAACGGTTTATCAAGAAGCGGAACAAGTAATAGGAAAGGATCTTTGTCCAAATGTTACGATTTATCCTGCTTATCAACCTGTTAACGGAGAAAACGATTGTGAATTACAATACGTGAATTCATTGACATTCGAATTTCAGAATGAATTAGATGAGGTCGTAACTATTACGGAAATTGAAGCGTATTTTGAAGATAATCCAAACAATGGTATTCAAGAAATAACTTTATATGATGGCAATGGAGAAGAAGAAATTTCTTTGCCTTATGAATTGATGCCTTTGGATGGGGAAGAGCAGAACGTTGAAAGTAAAATAATTGTTGAGATCCAGCTTGAAAACGATTTAGGTTATCCTTATTTACAAGAAGTGCAAAATATTACTTTTGATTATATCCATTTTGTTGAGGATTCGGAGTTTTCTGACACTAAGACATTCACGTATAATTTTAAGAACTGTAATGAAATGCGGAGATCCAATTTACAAATTTTTCCTAACCCAGTACAAGAAAATTCTATTGTGAATTTTGATGTTAAAATACCAAACTCGATAGTATCTGCTTACTTAGTACCTAAAACAAACTTGTCTAATCGTATAGTGACTTTGTTGCAAAGAGAACCTTTTCAAAAAGGGAACTATCAGATAGATTTAGATGCTTATAAATTAAAAAGTGGTCTTTATGAAGTTGTAATAGACATAAATGGTTATAGATCTACTAAGTCTATTTCAAAGATGGATTCCTATTAAACTTTTTAGTAACCCATTTTAAAAGAGTCAAGTGATTTATAAAAGTTAGATAATGTAAATCACTTGACTCTTTTTATCTAAAACAGATAGTTTCTAAATTCTCGGAATTAATTTCCAAATTATTTTAATGAAAATCAAATCTGCTGTCATTTTCGGGTATTGTCTTTTTTTATCATTTTATTCTTATGGTCAAAATGATGAAAAAATAAATAACGAGATTGGTGTTTTGTTTACCACGATTCAAACATTACTAGATAATGATAATTGTGAAGAGGCAATTCTTGTTTTAAAAAAAATAGATAGTCTCTGCCTTTTGGTACAGAATCATGATTATTATTTGTACTCCTGTATTTATCGAATAAGTTGTTATCATGATTTACTTGAGTATGGTGAAATGAAAGACTTGTTGGATAAAGCAAAGTTATATTCGGAAAAATATCCCATAAAAAGTAAAGGTATAGGCATTGAATTATCATATATGTATGCTTCTTACTTTTTTGATCAAGGAAATATAGACATTGCCGAAAATTATTATAATGAAGTTTATAAAAGTATCCAGGGTGGCAATAAGTTTAGTTTTCGAGAAGATGATGTTTATAATAATTTGGGAATTGTTCATTTGAGGAGAGGCGATTCAAAGTTGGCAATTAATTATTTTAAAAAAGCAATTCTTGAAGATAAGAATCGTGAAAACTTTACTTCAGTAAGGGCTCGTTGGGAAAAAAACATTGCAGAAGGATATATGAATCTAGGAAACTATGAGTTATCCTATGAGTACTTTCAAAAGAGTAAAAGTATTATTGAAGGGTATAAGTTAAATAAAACAACACGTAGATATTATACTGATATTTATGAGCATTTTGGAGAATTTTTTCACACTACTGGTGAATATGATTCAGCTCATTATTACCTTGATCTTGCCTTAGAATATGAACCGGAAGAGGATGTGTTGATAAACTACAATCACCATAAAGGAGTGACTTATTTGAAGGAGCAACGATTTGATAAAGCAAAAGAATTCCTCGAGATAGCCAAAAAAAATAGTATTGAATTTTATTCTGAACGACATGAATATTTAAGTAACACCTATCATACTATTGGTTCTGTTTATAGTCAACAAAAAAACTATAGATCTGCATTAGAATATTTCCAAAAAGCTGTCATTGCAAGTACACTCGATTTTAATAACACAAACCCCAAAGTCAATCCTAGATCTAATCGTATCATCTCACAACAAAGTCTTTTAAAGAGCCTGGAAGCCAAAGCGAAAGTATTTGCATTGCTCGAAAATTATAAAGCTGCTTTGGAGTCGTATAATGCTGCTCAATCCCTCATAGAAGAGATGCTTAAAAAATATATTATTTCAAGCGAATCCCGATTCTTTCTAGTCAATAAATCCAAATCCTTATACGAGTCAGCCATCAAAACGGCCTTAAAAAACGACGACCTTGCCAGCGCTTTTTCCTTTTCACAAAAAAGCCATGGACTATTACTCTGGCAAAATTATCAGGTAAATCAAGCCACCCAAAATTCAGGGATCCCAGATTCTTTTTTGCGAAAAGAACAACAACTTAAAATTGAGATCAGTGAGTCAGAACGCAAATTGTACCAAGCGCACCAAAATCAAGAAGAAGACAAAATCAAGGCACAAGAAGAAATTCTATTTGATCTGAATTATAATTATCAAAACTTACTGGAATCATTTGAAGAAAATTATTCAAAGTATTACGAATTAAAATACCTACAATTAAAAGCACCTTCCGTCTCAACTATTCAAAGTGATTTGCTGGATACTAATACCGCGTTTATAGAATACTTTTTAGGCAAAGATCAATTATATGCATTTGTAATTACGAACAGAGAAATCAAAGTATTTCAAAAGGAAATTCCAACAAATTTTAACCAATTAATTGAAACCTTCCGCGAAAATATTAGCGAACCAAATCAAACTAGATTCAATCCTTATTGCAATTCCGCAATTGCATTATACGAGTTGCTTTTAGCAGATTGTTTGAAAGAAATTCAACAAGAAAAAAATATCATTGTCATCCCCGATGAAGAACTGAACTACATTCCATTCGCAGCTCTCATCCCAGATATCCCAGAAGAAGCCACAAAAAACAATCGTTACGATCTCTTGCCATTTTTAGTTTATGATTATAATTTCTCTTATAATTATTCCAGTGCATTATTTCTCAAACAGAAATATTTGAACAAGCAAGATGACCTCTTAGTTAGCTACGCACCTTCCTTTGATAGAGATAGTACCCATGAAGAAGATCTGGAAACACTGCTTCACAATGTTGATGAAGTCTTGTTGATTAATAAAGTTGTAGGCGGGCAAATATATACAGACAGTACTGCAACCTTGGATCAATTCAAAGAAGATATTAGCCGATATAAAATTGTGCACTTAGCCACCCATGCTTCTTGTAACGACAGCATTCCCGCAGATAGTAAAATTCATTTTTATGATCAACCTTTGTATGCCAATGAGATTTACAACTTGCCTCATCAAATTGAGATGGCCGTGCTCAGCGCTTGTGAAACGGGGACCGGAAAAATTCGGAAAGGAGAAGGAATCATAAGTATGGCCAGAGCATTTATTTCCAGCGGATGCCCTAGTGTTATTACGAGTTTGTGGAAAGTGAAAGATGAACAGACTTCCCAAATTATGACACAATTTTATGCACATCTTAAATTGGGTAAGAAAAAAAACGTGGCACTTAATCAAGCCAAAAGAGATTATTTACAAGAGGCTCCAGCAGCTTCCTTTTCTCATCCTTATTATTGGGCGACCTTTGTCCCAATCGGAAATATTGAGAGCATCGTTCAAGAAAATCATTCCTATGGTTTATGGGGTTTAATGTTCTTAGTTTTAGTTCTTGCTCTATTTTGGTGGTTCAAGAAAAAGAAACGGTAAGCCTATCTGATTTGACGTTTTAAACAAAGAATTTTAAATTCATACCATTATATTTTTTTTATCCTTCGTCTTATTTATAGAAGAAGGGGGTAGGAAAATCAAGTCCTCTCTTTCCGAATAATAAAAATAAAAAATACAAGTTGGAGAATGCAAATTGATCTTTAAATCATTTGCTAAGAAAATAAAATGCAAAGTGATCACTTTGTCTAGCTCTTCTTTGGTGTTTCCTAGTGACAGTTTTTCAATTCCCACAAGTGAGATTTAACAAAATAAAAAAACCTTCTATTGTGCGATAGAAGGTAAAACCGCCTTGCTATAGAAGGCCGTTTAAATACATAACCTTAAGATAGCACTATAGCTGTTGTTTTGCAAATTTTTAAATAATGAATACAATTAACAAACTCTATTTTTTAAGTTTTTTCTTTTTGCTTAATATTGTTGGAGCAACAAATCTTCAAGCTCAGAATGGACAATTCGATGTCAAAGCAGAAGCAGATTGTTCCAATTTATACCAAGGAGAATACGCAGTGAAAATTTATGTAAAAGCGCATAGTGCTGCAACCGAATTTAATGTCTCCGATCAAAATTACCGTTTTTCTTTTTCCAACCGAGATGCAATTGCAAACCCTGTTGCAGATGCTACTGGTGGATTTGATGGACTTGTTGGTCAATCATTCTTTGCTCCACATACGACTACGGGCAGTATTGATACAGTAGTAAGTTACAATATAGAGCTTGCAGGTGGGCCAGGCATTGCCTTATCGAGCACAAGTTGGACTTATGTTGGTAAAGTGAAGTTTGATGTTTTGAGTGAATGTGAAGCAGTAGACATTCTTTGGCACGATGAACAACCTATTAATTTTCCACCGACATTTGTTGGGGAGAAATACAATAATGTATTGTATCAAGCTGCGGAAGGAGATTATGTTTTTGAAAATTCATCAGATTGTCCAGCTTCTTCTTCTCCTCAGCCAACAGGCGAATACAAAGTAAAAGCGGTTTCTGATTGCTCTGAAGTGGCTCAAGGAAATTATTATGTAGAACTTTATTTGCAAGCTACTGATGCCAATACAAGCTTTAGAGTTTCCGATCAAAATTACCGTTTTTCTTTTTCCCGATATGCACTAGGAAATGCTCAACCAGATGGCAGTAATGGCTTGGATGGGTTTGTAACCGCACCGGATGGAAGTGCATCATTCTATGCTCCTCATACCACAACAGGAAGCTTGGATTCGGTGGTTAGTTATAACATTGAAATGGCCGGAGGTTTTGGTTATCCAATCAATGATACGGATTGGACTTATGTAGGTCGTGTAAAATTAGATGTATTGGACGCAACCATTCCGGTAGAAATTAAAATACATGATCACCAGCCAATCAATTTTCCACCGACATTTATTGGAGAAAAACTATGTGGTTCATTGTACGCTGCAGATGAAGGTGCCTATATAAGTGAAGATTGCGCTACTTGCACACCAACGACAATTGCAAATGATGACTTCGAATCGGGATGGGGAATTTGGAACGATGGTGGTTCTGATTGCCACTATTATAGTCAGGCTTATATTCCTTATGGTCAAAAAGCAGTTCGTTTGAGAGACAACTCAGGAGGGTCAAAGATGACAACGGATGCGCTTGATTTAACTCAATATGATGAAATCACTGTTGACTTTGCATTTACATCAGTCGGAATGAAAAATGGCCATGATTTTTGGTTACAAGTTTCTACAGACAATGGTTCAACATTTACCACTGTGGCAGATTGGGTGAAAGGAGTAGATTTTCAAAACTCTCAAAATGTTCCAATTCATAAATCTGCAACGATTGCGGGGCCATTTACAGCCAATACAAAAATCCGTTTTCGTTGTGATGCTGCAAACAATGCAAATAGGATTCATTTAGACAACATCGTTATGAATGGTTGTCAAAACCCTGCTTCTAATATGGCAACTCCGATTGTTCCTGAAGAAGTAACAGTCACTCGTGCAACTTCTTCCAACGATCAAATTAATTCAGTAAAGGTCTTCCCAAATCCAGTACAATCGAATTTAACCATTGCATTGAATTTAGCAAATGCAGATAACGCTCAGCTCCACATTATCGATTTTACAGGAAAATCAATGCTAGTAAAATCTTTAGATCAAAACGCAGGCTTCCAAGAAACACAAATTGATGTTACGGAATTTCCAGCAGGATTTTACTTTGCAACTTTGCTTACGCAAACAGAAAGAATTACTCAGAAATTTATAGTAGTAAAATAGCATCATATATGAGTTGACAAGAGGAAAGGTATGGACATCTATTCATACCGTTCCCTTGTCAAAATTTAGATGACTTTTCTTCGATAATTTTGAAAAATAATCATCATGAAGCGAATAAAAATAAATCTAACTGTTACTATTTTTGATTACAACAACTGCATGAATAGAATGCTTCTTATATATACTACCCAAGAGTAGGTGAAGGATTGTCGTAATTGCTACAGGATCGTCTATCAATATTGGCGTCCCTGAAATTTACTGTTTGATAGTCACTGATCAAAATAGCAATAGTTGTATCAGATGCATCAATGTCCGGTATACACG
>CALIAG010000523.1 GCA_938041325.1 uncultured Saprospiraceae bacterium
TAAAACGGCATAAATCCTACCTTTAGCTGTAAGCAATGTTATTTTTTTCTTAAAATCTGCATAATTACTTATATTTTATTATTTTTGAACTGTGTGCCGGATAGCAAAACGTGAATTTTCATAATTCTTAAACTGTATTTAAGTATATACACTTAATTTATTGAAGTCGGCACATTCCCACAATTGTCTCTTTTACCACTACAGGTAAAACAGAATACCCCAAAAATTTTACTACTTCAAATCCGAAATCGAATATTGAGTTGTTCTATTACTTTTAGCAGTTTGGAGTTACTTTTCAATTGTATCAAGATTAAAAAATGTACTTCATAGCTAAGGCTATATCTGTATGTTTGCTGGATTCAAGAAAAAATAAATTCCTACAGCTATTTCAAATTTTTGACTACTAATTCCTAAGAACAATTATTCTATATTTTATCAAACTTAATAAGAAATTAAAATGAGACCTTTTTATCTAATTCTATTAGCACTGCTAATTATTTCTATCCCTGCAATCGGCCAAAACGCAAAAGGCGATCGAGTTGAAATGGGTTACCTAAGATTGCCAGCAGCTCCTTTGGAAGGAAATTTTGACACTTATTCAGTTAGTATTATCGACAATGCAGCTGATCTTCCAGATTATGATATTGATCTTCAAGAAATTGAAGAAACAAATTTTCAATTTAACAAATACAAAAAAGTTGATAAAGGCGGAGACTTTAAAGTTGTTGCCCAAATTAGCAAACTAGGTCGTTACAGTATCGATTTAGAAAAAGAAGAAGAAACTCAAGGTTCTGGTGATAATGCCAAAACAGTCAAAGTTTTTTACTACTACATCAACTGGGCAGTTCCAATGACTTACCAACTTAAAGATGGTTCGCGTAAAATCATGGTGGAACAAAATGCAGATTATTACCATGGAGTAAAATTTGGACCTTACAATAATGTAGGTGCTTTGGTTAAAGCATGGCGGGCAGAGAGAGGTGCTTTACTTGCAGAAGAAAGAAGAGAATCTATTGTTAAAGCTTTTAGATCTCTTAGCAATCGTTTGTATTCAGATATTGATGAAAGAGTAATAAAAACTAAATATGACGTTTTCTATATCAAAAAAGCCAAAAAATACGGATTGGAAGATTTTGATAAAGCTCTTGAATTAGCAAAAGCAAAAATGCCTTCTTCTGCATCAAAAGGAATGACGGATGATGTAAAGTCCAACATGTCTAATGCGGTGAGCATTTGGGAAAAAGCTGTAGGAAAATATGATGTTACTAACAAGAAAGAAGTGAATATAGCTTTTGTAGCTGCAATGAACCTAGCTACTTACTATGCAATGGCCGGAGATTATGGAAAAGCAACAGAACACATCAATACTGCTATTACTGCCAAAACGAAAAAAATGCGCGTAGCTGATATGCGTAGACTTATTGCCGATTTAGAAAACAGACAGTTTATGAATGACAATGTTGGAAATAGTTTCACCGGTAAATTTGACAACAGCGCAGCTGACGAAGATGATTTCATTGGTGGAGCTTATGCAGCAGGTACAGATTTCGTAATGGCGGAGGGCAAAAAATCTGTTGGTGATGTGGTCGTTAGAAGAGCTAAAAATGGTTCTGCTAAGAAAGTATTTGTTTATCCAGTGGGTGCAGACGATGATGCAGAACCAACAATTGTAAAGGTTGATGAGGTTTCAAAAATGTCAGTAAGAGGAATTGAATATATTCCGGTTGCTGTACCAAATTTAGAAAACCCATTAGCGAAAAATGTTTACTTCTGTAACATGGTTGCTGAGTCAAGAGACAAAGTAGCTTTGCTTCAATTGAGAAGTGCTCCGGAAGAATATTTATTTGTAGTTGGTGGACAAGGTAAAAAAGGGAAAACCAAAGTTTACCTAACTGACGGTATCAAGTTAATGAATATCAATAAAGGATTAGCTGGTCTATTCCCTGATTGTGGTATAATCACTGATAAAGCGGCTCAGAAAAAATATATGAGAAATGCATTGTCTTACAAATCAGTGATCACTGATTACGATAGTTGTAAATAAAATAATTTGAAAGTAAGAAAGAACGGTTAGGATGTCTGCTTTAAGACCTTGACCGTTCTTTTAATTTGCAGACTTTATGCTAAACATTCTTGTTTGAAGTCTAATCGTATGGTTTAATAATAATTCAATTAGTCAAAACTCTAAAACATAAACAATGATGAAAACCAAAACCCTATTCATCTTTACCTTATTCGCTTTTTTAATTCAGCCTGTTTTTGCACAAAAATCAAAAGCAAAAAATTTAACCTTTAAATATATTTCGTTGCCATCTGAAAAGTTACCAGATGACTTTAATACTTATTCTGTAAAAGTATATGGTAGCGGTATTTCTCAAGCAAATTTAAGAGCCAGTAGCTTGGCTAATGGCATCAAGATGGATGCTTTCAAACGCCTTGATGGCAGCGGAAGTAATTTCGGTCATTTGCGTACCTCTGTATATGCAGGATATTCGCGTGTGATGGAAAGCAATGCCAAGTCTGAGAAAAAAACAAAAAAAGACAAGGATGGTAAAGTCGTTGATTCCTGGACAGAATACTATTATGAAGTAACGCTAGGAATGAGTGGCAATTATAAAATCGTTGACCCTGAAGGCAATTATCTGGTTAATGAAGGTTATAATCCAAGAGATACGAAAACGACTGGTCGAGCAAGGACTCGTAGCGCTGCACGAGAAAATTACAATAATGCAATTTCAGGAATGAGAGCTACTTTCACAAAAAACAGTGTGAATAGTTTGGTTCGTTCTGCTAATGCAGCTCTTAGGAATAAGTTTGATTTCGCAAAACAGTCCAAAGTAGAAGAAATCTGGATCGTTAAGAAGCATGCATCAGAAGATGGTTTTGAATCTGGATACGAAAGTGTAAAAGCATTTTACAAAGAAGCAAACGGAACAGAATCTTCTGCTGACATCAAAGCCAAGCTTGGTAGAGCTATGGAGTTTTGGAAAAAAACTGGTGAAAAAAAACCAGGTACAGACAAGAAAGCTAAAAAAGTTTACCAAGCGGCTAATTATAACTACGCTTTGATGAGTTACTATACAGATGATATGGATTCTGCTGAAACCTATGCTAACATGGTTTTGCAATCTGAAGAAAAAGATAGAAGAGCAAGTGACCTTTTGAAAAGAATACAAACTGCAAAAGATCGTATGGCATTGCATGGTGTAAATACCATGCATTTTACTAGAGACGTTTCCAATGCTATGGCTCCATCAAAAGTGAAAGAGTTTGAAGAAATTCAAGAAGAGATTGAAGAAGAAAACAATACTTCTGGTGGTACGATTACAATCAATGGATCTAAAATGGAAGGTAAATTTGCTCAGGATAAAGAAGCTGCTGACTTGGCTTTTGGTCCCAAAGGGAATACTAAATTTTTAGTGAGTTCCGATGATGGTATCAAAGAGTACGATCTTTCTGGAGACGACATTAGCTCTTTTGCAATTGGAGAAAGAAAGTTCATCAAAATGAATTTTGCACCAAGTGCTAAAGGAGAATCAAATTTAGAAAAACATATTTTAGAAGAATTGTATGTTTCTCAAAAAATCCGTTTGTATAAATACTACCCTTCTGCTGGAGCATTGGGTGATCAAAAAGTTGAATTCGCATTTTTGAAAGGAGCAGATGAAAATCCTACTTCTTTGATGTCAACTCAGTTCTTATTGTTCAACAAAGGAATGGCAAAATACTTTGATGATTGTGCAGACCTGAAAACAATGGCAGCTGAAGGTGGGTTCAAAATGAATAAAGATGATTTGATCAAAGCAGCTCGGATTTATTCTGAATTGTGTGAGTAGTTTTTTTTAGTACTTAGTATTCAGTACTTAGTACTAATCCAACCGTCGAATTTGTTAGGTACAAATTCGACGGTTTTTCATTTTAGTAAAAGTGCTTTTTAAACTTCTAAAACTTCTCCATCTGCCACCACAAAAACACGGTCTTTTTTCTTTATTTTCATTTTGGCAGTTCCTGTGAATTTTCCAAAGGCTGGTAGTATTCCTCCATAAACCCCAAAATAAAAACAGGCGACTTTGGTGTATTGTTTTCCTTTACCAGACAGTGCAACACCCGGATGGATATGTCCTGCAAGGTTGTAACCTTTGACATTTTCCTCTTCTATGGGTTCGTGGGTCAGCAAAAAAGGTCCCAGAATTAATTCTTCAAAAACAGTCAAATTAAATTTTTCATACTGTTGATCTTGCAATATATCATGATTGCCTCGAATCAATTCAAATTTAATAGAAGGATAAGTATTCATTAATTGTCCAAATTTCTCCCACGAATCATTATAGACACTGTGAAACAAATCTCCTAAAAAAATTACTCTTTCTGCTTCGACTAATTCAAATAATTCGGCCAAGGCGATTTCATTTTGTAAACCAGCATCATGGGGAATTCCAATTCCGGATTTTCTAAAATGATTGACTTTACCGAAATGAACATCAGCGATGAGTAAACAATTTTGCGCTGGCCAGAAGATGGCCTTTTGAGGCAATAGTTCCAATTCTTCTCCACAAAGATGAATGTATTGACTTTTCAAGGATGTTGTGTTTTCTCGTTTATTCACGTTCTAATTTAAGTTTCATTTTCTTAATCCGATCTGTCAGTTTCTCTGTACTCATCTTTGCTCTCAATCGATCTGCAATGATAGGAAAAGAAAACGGGGTTGCTGAATATGGCCTTGTAAAAACCAAATTCTGAGTTTTGATTCTTTCTAAAGCCATACGCATTCGTGTTTCCTCTAGATGAAAAGTACGGACTTCATCATAGGCTTGAAGGTACAAAAGGTTGTTGGGTTCATAATCGTGGAAAACACCAAATAACAGCGCTGTTGAGGATTGTAGATGCCTGCTTTTCTTTTGGTTTCCAGGAAAACCTTTGAAGATCAATCCCGAAATACTCGCTATATCCCGAAAAGTTCTTTTTGCCATTTCAACAGAATTGAGACTCGACTCAATATCCTGACTAAGTTTTTTAGAACTGAGCAACTCCATAATTTTGTCCTCCGATAAGTCAAACGGTTCATCACTTAGCAATTCAAATCCGTAATCATTCATGGCGATTGAAAAGCTAGAAGGTTTGTCTTTTGAAATTCTAAAAGCCATTAAAGAAGCCATTCCTTCATGCACAAAACGCCCTTCGAATGGGTAAACCAATAAATGATGTCCTTCTTTATCTTTGAACAATTCAATCAAAAGTTCATCTTTCCTAGGAATTCTTGAGCGCTCTAATTGAGTCTCGAAAAGAGGACTCATGGCTAATAATTCTTCATCTTGCAATTGCAGTCTTGCTGCTTGGTCTATTTTAGTCCTCAAACCTTCAGACATTTGAGAAGACAATTGCATTCTTCCTCCAGCCCAAACCGGTATTCGTCCTTTCTTGCTTTTACTTTTGCGAACCTGCACCATCATATCTTTGATCCGAACCAAAACCAAACTTTTTCCAGCGAACCAAAAAACATCCCCTGGGTTAAGCTGTGCAACAAACCACTCCTCTACTGTTCCGATTCGCTTCCCAGATACATATTTCACTTGCATTTGATCCGATCCGACAATTGTCCCAATGGACATCCGATGGCGCTGAGCAATGTATTTATTCAAAACTCTGTAGCGTCCCGTTTTATCAATTCCAATTTTGCGGTATTCATCATAAGCACTTAATGATCCTGCGTCGATTAAAAAGCTAAGAATCCATGCCCATTCTTCTTGGCTTATTGAGCTAAAACAATACGTTTTTCTAACTTCCTCAAAAGTCTCTTCGGACATAAAACCATTCGAAACCGCTAGTGTAAGCAGATATTGGACCAAGACATCGAAAGACCGCACATAGGGTATCCGTCTTTCTAATTTATTTTCTGCTATAGCATTTCGAAGCGCTGCAGCTTCTACCAATTCTAACGAATGCGTCGGTACAAAGTAAATTTTACTCAATGCTCCCGGTTGGTGCCCACTTCGTCCAGCTCTTTGCATAAACCTAGCTACTCCTTTAGGGCTTCCAATTTGGACAATGGTTTCTACTGGACGGAAGTCCACTCCTAAGTCAAGACTCGAAGTACAGACCACTGCCTTCAAAGACCCAGCATGCAATGAATCTTCTACCCATTCTCTCAATTTTCGATCAAGCGAACCATGGTGCATCGCCATCCATCCTGCCAAATCAGGATCTAATTCCAAAAGACGCTGGTACCAAATTTCACACATCGCTCTGGTATTGGCAAATATTAAAGTACTTTGACTTTCATGAATGATCGGCAATACTTTTTCCAATAGAGTCATCCCATAATGACCTGCCCAAGGAAACTGGTCCATTTCATCAGGAAGGACGGAAATTATTTCAATCCGCTTTTTTATTTGAGATTTTACAATTCTTGTTTTCTTGTCTTTGTAATAGGAGCCCATCAATACTTGCAATGCCTCTTCCATATTTCCAATGGTTGCAGATATGCCCCAGACTTTTAGGTCAGGAAGGAAGCTTTTCATTCGACTTAAAGCCAATTCAATTTGAACTCCTCGTTTGCTGCCAACAAGCTCATGCCATTCATCTACAACCATACATTTCAAGGACTTAAAATAGTCCTCATATCCTGGAGTGGCCAATAAGAGATGGAGGCTTTCTGGTGTAGTGATAAGAATTTGAGGAGGAGACTTCTTCTGTTTGCTGCGTTCAGTTGTCGTTGTATCACCGTTTCTGACCCCAACTTTCCATTTGGATCCCATCCCTTCAATTGCTCTTTGGGAAGCAGCCGATATTTCTTTAGAAAGTGCTTTTATCGGAGTAATCCAAATCGCATGAATTCCTTTCTCTTTTTCGGTTTTTTGTTGAATACTTTCTAAAAGTATAGGAACGAAGAGCGACAAAGTTTTACCACTTCCTGTTGGTGCATTGACAATGCCGTTTTCATTATTCAAATAGGCATTCCAGCTTTCCAATTGAAATGGGAAAGGTTTCCAGCCTAAACTATCGAACCACTTTAGCGCTGGTTGTAAGGTTTTATTTTTTGCTTGATCTTTGATTTAAGTTTGGTATTAGATTGCTTGATTTCATCGATATCAAGCTTTCTTGTTTATAAATGATCCTGAAAACTTCTTTTTCAAATTAATATCTCCAATATAAGTAGAAAAGCTATCAACTGTAACAACCAAAGGAACTCAACATTGTTGACTTTTAGATCTTATTAATTTTCGGTCTTTTTGTATACAAATACCTTAAATAGGGTAAATAACTAAAATTAAAATGTTGTATTTTAGACCTTTACAGAATTCCGAAAAACAAACTACAATAATGATATTTGACTTTCCAAAGTTGATTTTCAGTCTAATCTTCCTTTTTCTTTCTACCGTTTCAATTGGCCAAGTATTTATCAATGAATGGATGGCCTCAAATTCTTCTACTATTGCAGATGAATTTAATGAGTATGATGATTGGTTTGAATTGTATAATGCTGGCTCCAGTCCGATTAATTTAAATGGTTATTACTTTTCAGATAATCCGAATAACCCAACAAAATTCCAAATTGAAGAAGATCTCCTTCTCGATGCAAATGAATACTTGCTACTTTGGGCGGATGATGATGTAGATCAAGGCATAAATCACCTTGGTTTTAAACTATCCTCAGCTGGGGAAGTTATTTCTATTTCTTCTCCTCAAGAAATCTTGTTGGATTCTATTGCTTTTTCAAATCAGTTTACTGACGTTTCTATGGGGCGTTTTGAAGATGGTGGTTCAGATATTTTTTTCTTTTCTACCGCAAGCCCTGGTTCTGAAAACGAGATGCCTGAAGAAACTGTAATCGTTCAAGATCCTGTCTTTTCTGTTTCTGGTGGATTCAGTTCAGAAGCAATCTCAGTTGAATTAATTACAGAAACGGAAGACGCTCAAATCCATTTTACCCTTGATGGTTCTGCTCCAAATTCCAATTCCCCGCTTTACACCGAAGCTATTCAAGTTGAGGAAACTTCCATCCTTAGAGCTATTGCAACAAAAGAAGGTTTATTAAATAGCCCAATCAAAAGTCAAAGTTATTTTATTGAACAAACATATAGCCTTCCCGTCGTTTCTATCATTACCGATCCCAATAATTTATTTGGACCAACAGGAATCTATGATAATCCCGAAGAAGAAGGAAGTGAATGGGAAAGGTTTTCCCAGGTCCAATATTTTAAAAATGAAAACTTAGAATTCACAATAGATTGTGGGATTCGAATACAAGGAGGTTCTTCAGTGGTGTTACCCAAAAAGTCTTTTCGTTTATTCTTCGATTCTGAATATGGTGAAAAATGGTTGGAGTATCCTTTGTTCGAAGGCAATGAGGTAAGTCGTTTTAGAAACCTTGTTTTGAGAAGTGGGTACGATGATAGTTTCACACAATTTGAAGGGACTTTACTTAGAGAACCTTTGGGTGATAAACTATTTGCTGAAAGTGGAGGGTTTGTTTCTCATAGTGAATGGGCTGTATTGACTATCAACGGAGAGTTTTGGGGAATTTATGAAATAAGAGAAAGCATCAATGATCATTTCATTGAATCGCATAAAGGCTGGGAAGAAGACGAATACGATCTGATTCGATTCAAAAGAGAAGGTCCCGAATTAAAAGCAGGATCATTTGAGCAATGGAATGCTCTTGAATCATTTTTGGAAAACAATGACTTGACTGATTCTGCAAACTACGCACAAGCGGAAGCAATGATTGATGTTGAAGACCTAATCAATCTAATGGCATTCGTCAATAACAGTTCTTATCTAAGTTGGACTTGGGGAGTTAGTACATTTAAAGAAAAAACTCCTGAAGGAAAGTGGCAATTTATTATTTGGGATTTGGATCGAATTTTTAATTTCATTCAATTCCGATCCATCAATTCGTATACTTCCGTTGATTCCGTTTATTGGCCAAATTTTATAACCAGTGGGCTTTTGGAGAATGAAATTTTTCGCAATAGAATGCTAAATAGAAC
>CALIAG010000524.1 GCA_938041325.1 uncultured Saprospiraceae bacterium
GAAAAACCGAAAGAATCACGAACTACCGAAAACCGATAATAATAAATGAGCAAAATCTATTTCTTCCGACACGCACAGGCTTCCTTTGGAGCAGTTAACTATGATGTGCTTTCTCCAAAAGGAGAACAACAATCTGCTGAACTGGGAAAATACTTAGTCGCCCAAAAATATAAATTCAATAAGGTTTTCGTTGGTCCATTGCGAAGACAGCAACATACGTACGAAATTGTCAAAGAGATCTACGGTAAAAACAATCTTTCGATTCCCGATCCAATAATGGTCCAAGGCTTAGATGAACACAAAGCACCCGAAGCTTTTAAAAAGTTAATGCCTAGTTTAAAATCAAGCAACCCTTATGTCAAAGATTTAGTTGAGAAAATGACCGATGATCCTAAGAGAATGAAAGCCAATAACATGCTTATTTTTCAATACTTTTTGGAGCAATGGGTCAGTGGAAAAATCAATGCGGAAGGAGTTATTTCCTGGAAAGACTTTTATAAGAACGTCAAAGATGGATTGGATAGGATTTTAAAAGAAACGGATTCCGGTCAAACAAACGCTGCATTCACTTCTGGCGGAACGATCAGTTGCATCACAGCCGAAGCGCTCGGAATGACAAATGACAATAGAATCGCTGCACTAAACTTCGCTATTCGAAACACTTCCTTCACCTCTTTCTTTTATTCAAAAGGGAAGTTTAACTTACACAGTATTAATGAGTTGCCGCATTTAGAACGCGAGATGGTGAGTTATGTTTGAAGGAAGGAAAGTTGTTTTTAAAAGGGGAAGAACACGATTTATAAGATTAAAAGATGATCAAGATGTTTAAAAGATGATCAAGATGTATTCTATCGTGTTTTCATTTTTGCGTCCATTAGTTCTATCCTGCCTATCTTGAAAATGAAAAACACGATTTGTAAGATTAAAAGATGAACACGATCCATTCTATCGTGTTTTCGTTTTAACGTTCGTTCGTTCCATCCTGCAAATCTTAAATATCTTATAGATCGTGTTCAGACTAAAAAAGTAAACCGTCCAACCAAAAGAATCAAGAACTTTCGTAAACCACCCAACCGAAAGACACACGAATCAAGAAAACCGAAAGACACACGAACTACCGAAAACCGAAAGAACCAAGAACTACCGAAAACCAAAAGATTCACGATTTTCGAAAACCGAAAGATTCACGAACTACCGAAAACCGTCCACCCTTACTTCATCCGCACCTTAGTCGTCGCAAACAATTTCTTGACACTATACCTCCCACTTCCATTCACAACCAGCATAAGCAGCCCTCCTATAATCGCAATATTTTTCATAAAGGAAATTGCTTCCTCTCGTTTAACTTCAATAGGATCATTCCACCAACTGTGGGCAATAAAAGTAATCGGTATCCAATAAATAAGGATCAGAATCGCTCCAAGGCTCATGCGATAGCCGAAAAGAATCAAAGCTCCTCCCAGTAGCAATAAAAATATGGAACCCATTAAAAGCAGATCTTGATTCCACTCGATTCCATAAGCAGTCATTTCATCTTTTGTCGCTTGGAAATAAAAAATGGAATCGTAAGCTTCATATAGAAATATGAATGCAATTAAAATCCTTCCAACCAAATCTACAATATCCTTCATGATGGTAGTTTCTTCTATTTGTTATTTTTCTATTTTATAAAAACGACCAACTGCTTTTGCTACGTTTTGGCCGTCAAGCGCTGCTGAAATAATTCCTCCTGCATAGCCTGCTCCTTCTCCACAAGGAAAAAGTCCGGATATTTGTTCATGCATAAAACTTGTCTTATCTCGGGGAATTCTGATTGGAGAACTTGTTCTGCTTTCTGTAGCGATTACATTCGCTTCTTCTGTATAATATCCTTTCATTTTTTTGGCAAAAACTTTAATCGCTTTTTTCAAACTTTGATCAACGAAATCAGGTAACAAAGCACCAACATCCGCACTATACAATCCAGGAATATAAGAGGCCTTGGGTAAGGTTGTTGATATTTTACCCGATACAAAATCAGTCAATCTTTGCGCTGGTGCTTGCTGCGTACCATCACCACTTGAAAATACTTTTTGCTCTACTGCTTTTTGGAATTCAAGACCAGCAAATACTCCATGCTCTTCAAAACCTTTAAGGTCGGATTCGTCTACTGAAACTACCGTACCAGAGTTTGCAAAAGGAGAATCTCTTTTTGACAAAGACATCCCATTCACAACCAGTTCTCCCGGAGCAGTCGAAGCAGGTACGATCAACCCACCTGGGCACATGCAAAAAGAAAAGACTCCTTTCTCTTCAACTTGACAAGCTAAGCGATAACTAGAAGCCGGCAGATTGGCATCCCGTTCTTTTTGATTGTATTGGATTTGATCTATAAGTGGTTGAGGATGTTCTATGCGGACACCGAGTGCAAATGGCTTCGCTTCGAGTTTGATTTTTTTCTTGGAAAGCAGGTGATAGATATCTCTTGCGGAATGGCCCGTTGCTAAGATGATCGCCTCTGCAAAGTGTTCTGTTTTCTCGTTTACAACAACTCCTATCGCTTTATCATCTTTGATCAATAAATCTGTTACCAAAGAATCAAAATGGATTTCTCCGCCATATTTTAAAATGCTTTCGCGAATATTCTCGACGATTCCCGGTAGTTTATTACTGCCAATATGAGGATGCGCATCGATTAAAATATCGGTTTTAGCTCCATGCTCTACAAATAGTTGAAGCGCCTTTTCAATATTCCCTCTTTTGTGTGAACGGGTATACAGTTTCCCATCAGAATAGGTTCCAGCCCCACCCTCTCCAAAGCAATAATTTGAATGCGGATTCACTTCGCCTGTTTGTTGGATGGCTTTTAAATCACGTCTTCTGGCACGAACGTCTTTTCCTCTGTCAAATAAAATTGGTTTGAGTCCCAGCTCTAAGAATTCCAAAGCTGCAAAATAACCAGCAGGGCCTGCACCAACAATGATAACAGGTTTGGCCGATTCCACGTTTTTAAAGCTATCTAGTAAGGCGGGTTCGCTCGTAAAGTCTTCGTCAATGCTTACTTCTATTTTCAACCTAAAGAAAGCTTGACGACCACGGGCATCTATGGATCGTTTAATAATGCGAAAATCTTGGATCCTTTTCGGATTTACTTTCGCTTTATTCGATACTCTTTTTTTGATCAATTCAAGATCAGCTATTTCAGAGGGCAATAGTCTTAATTCCAATTCTTTTACCATTGCAAGCAAAGGTAACGAAATGCATTAAATTCGTAGGGAAGATTAACAGAGGTAAATGACTCAAAACAAAAAAATGACTCCTTTCTCCAAATGAGCAAGAATTTACTCCTCTTCGTTTTTTGAAGAAGTAGCTTCTTCAATTTCAGAAGGTCTTTGAATAAAGGTATTGTCGATAATATTGAATTCTTCAGGAATGTAGATGGTGGTAAACACATCTTCAGAACAATACAAAGCGGCTGTAGAGAAGGATTTGCGAACCTTATCATTGGCATACAGCTTCACTTCTGTTTCTGATACTTCTTCAATGATATCATACCTCTTCAAAGAGTCAGTGTAAGTATCAACTATATTTTCGTTACAACTGCTGATACTCACCTTAGAATGAATCAAGATATTATTGCTCCC
>CALIAG010000525.1 GCA_938041325.1 uncultured Saprospiraceae bacterium
TCTTTATCCATTACAACAATTGCATAAGCACCAATTACTTTGGTCAATGCAATTCGAACAGCTTCATCTAAAGGGAGTTGATCTTTTGTTTGAATGGCTTCAATAAAATGAACCAATACCTCAGTATCTGTTTCACTTTTAAATTTATGCCCTTCTTTAATTAAGGCTTCTTTTAATGGTCCATAATTTTCGATGATCCCATTATGGATTAGCGTAAGTCTACCATTGCCAGAAGTGTGCGGGTGCGCATTGATATCATCCGGAATACCGTGTGTAGCCCAACGGGTGTGAGCAATACCGATTGTTCCAGAGACATCTTTGTCTTGGACAAATTTAATCAGCTCTTTGACTTTCCCTTTTCTTTTGTAAACTTTCAAACCTTTATTGTACAATGCTATACCAGCACTGTCATATCCTCTGTATTCTAGTCTTTTTAAACCATTAATAAGAATTGGGTAGGCTTGATTTTCGCCGATATACGCAACAATGCCACACATATATAATATAATTTTAGAAGGTTATTGTGTTAAAATATACGTTTGTATGGAGATTTAGTTTAAGTCCGTGTAGGTAATCTTCAATTTTATTGGGAAATCCGAATGATTCGGTCCATATAGAACGACTCTATTGGCTTTTTCTTGTTTGGAAATAGCTCTAATGAAAATTTCTGATTCTTCGGTACCATCTACGATATCTTGAATTTGGGCGGAAATATTCATGGAGTAAGTGTCTTGGAAATCACCTTCTGTGTAAGTTCCATCAAAAGCACTCGCACCGATCTCTATATCTCTAATAACTTTTAATTTGCCTTCATCATCTTTTTCAGATAATAGTAAAATGGTGTTAGGAGGGAAATTATCTTCGTCTCCACCTGGAAGAGATGCGACTGTAAATTCAATTTCGGCTTTGTTGATCAATACGTTTCCTAGATCTTTCAAGTAGGGAAAGTCTAATTTGACGTTCGTCCCGGACATTGCTTGGACGAAAAGCAAACTATCCCCAAGCGCTTTATTATTGATAAAAGGCTCCACCACACTGCCTTCAAAATCATGTTCGAAAGTTGACATGGCAGTACTTAATCCTACAATAAGAAATTGATGTACAACTGAAACGGTATCATCATTTGTATAGAATAAGTTTAGCCGAGAAGTTGAATTCAACATGTTGAAGTTCAACATCGCATCCGTAGGTTCAGTTGAGGCACTGGTTACAAACAAACCATTGAGTGTCTCAATAAAATCAGATTCATAAACACTGCTATTCAAAAGTTCTTGTCCTAGTAAAGTATCAATGGTAATTCTCACATGAGGTACTGCAGAAGTATCTCCATTTATAATGTAATCTACTTCTGTATTAGGTGCTGGGACAAATTGAGCCGTTCCAATAGGTGTACTTTCTGTTTGAAAACTTTGGTTCGAATAGTAAATTTCACCATTGCTAATTGCTTCGGTGACTCTATATACTTCCAATTCTTGGAGATCTTGTAGAGGTCCATATACTCCTGCTGAATCATAAGTCATTGTTAAGACTATAGAATCAAGCTTTGGATTGGATAATATCGGTGCTTCTAATCCAATATCAACCTGTATGTAAAACCCAGCTTTTACTTTTCCAAAAAGTGGGTCTTCAAAATAACCTACTTGCAATCTGCCAAAACGATTGTCTGGATCATAAACGATCAAAGAATCCTCGGTAACTGTCGTTCCGAACATTGTTATCGTATCAGTAAATCTCAAATCTGCTTGATCATCTGCCAACAATTCTGAACCAATAGTAGTTGGTTCAGTACATGCGGACAACAATATCAAACAAGCAAAAATGGTAGAAAAGGAAATAATTTTCATTGAATGTAATTCAGTTTAAAATAAAGCAATTTGTCTCTCCATAAGGTGCTTGTATGACACCAAAAGGTTGCTTTATTTATCAACTCTATCTAAGAAAATAAATTAATAAGTCTCCCATCTGTCTGATCGAAGATGAAAAACCAAAAAAACACTTGGCGATTTAGAAAGGAATTTTTTATTGCTCAACTTCTTCTTCCAACAATGTATTATAAAACTCTACAGTTGAGGCAAGGTATTCTTCTTCACTTTTAAATTCTAAAATCGGTTTGTCTAGACCTTCCAATACTTTGGTAACGTCTCCACTAAGCTCTTGGCTGCCACATACAATTGCATCAGCGAAAGCTGCAGCTCCTTTGTCTAACACCACTTTGTCTCCTTCTTTAAACGCATCCAAATCAGAAGCTTCCAAATTATTAATGGAGGCTTTTGCCAAGAACTGAGATCCGAAAGTGCTTTCCATAGAATTGTCATATAATGAATGAACTACGGTAGCATTTTTGAAAATAGGTTCGTTTTTGTAAGCAGTCTTTAAATAAAGAGGAATAAGGCTGGTCATCCAACCGTGTGTGTGGACAATATTAGGAGCCCATCCAAACTTCTTCACTGTTTCAATTACTCCCTTACAAAAGAAAACCATTCTGTCAGGATTGTCTTTGAAAGGCTCACCTTTATCGTTTTCGAATACTGATTTTCTTTTAAAGAAATCTTCATTGTCTAAAAAATAAACCTGCATTCTTGCCCCAGGCAAGGAGGCAACTTTTATGATTAATGGGAAATCATCGTCATCAACTATAATATTCATTCCAGAGAGTCTAACAACTTCGTGCAATCTGTGGCGACGCTCATTAATGGTTCCGTATCTCGGCATCAATACTCTGATCTCCATCCCATTTTCCTGAACATACTGAGGCAACCTACGGGCAATTTCTGAAATTTGTGATAATGCCGTATAGGGCTTCATTTCCTGCGTTACAATCAGGACTTTCTTCTTATCCATATACTTCAATCTTAAATTAGAAAATTTGAAAATTCAAATTTCTTCAATGAACTAGCTGCAAAAGTAATAAAAAAACGGGACTTTCCGCTTTGATTCCTAGAGACATCTCTATAATAGTTTCTTATCGAAATCTTATATATTTGCGGCTCACTTGGTAAAAGCTAAGGGGAAATTTTTGGTTTTAAGTCTTTTTCAAGACGGTACGAACATAGAACGGTCACTAGTCTATCATATTTTCCACCAATACTATTAAAATGTATTTATTCAAAAAAGTAAAGAATCTTCAGGATTTTATTGATCAAAAGCGAAAGGAAGGAAAAAGCGTAGGCTTTGCTCCGACTATGGGAGCACTGCATGAAGGACATCTTTCTTTGATCGCAGCAAGCAATAAAGACAACGACCTTACTGTTTGTAGTATTTTTGTAAACCCTACTCAGTTCAATGATACTTCAGATTTAGATAAATACCCTAGAACTGCAGCAAAAGACATTGAATTACTCACAAAAGCAGATACTGATATTTTGTTTATGCCTCCGGTAGAAGAGGTTTATCCTCCTGGTATTGAGACTGAATTGGTGCTTGATTTTGGAGATTTAACGACTGTAATGGAGGGTTTTTTCCGTCCGGGACACTTTGACGGAATGGCTCAAGTCGTAAAAAGGCTTTTAGATATTGTTCGGCCAGATCATTTGTATATGGGCCAAAAGGACTATCAACAATTTAGCATAGTTCAGGATATGATCAGACAACTTGAATTGGGAATAAAGATTACCGCTTGTCCAATTATTAGAGAAGATGATGGACTAGCAATGAGTTCGAGAAATGTGAGATTAGAAGAGAATTTAAGGCCGCATACGACCATTCTTTACAAAACCTTAGTTACTACCAAAGAACAAATTCATTCCTCACCAGTTGAAGAACTCAAAGAAAATGCAATGAAAGCGATGAATTTAAAAGGTTTTAAACCAGAATATTTTGAAATCGTAGATGCTAAAACGTTGAAAAATGTGGAAAATATTAAAAATCATGAATCCGTTGTGGCCTGTACGGCAGTCTGGGTTGGAGATGTTCGAATAATAGACAACATGATTTTAACATAAACCTGTAACAAATACCTTTTTCAGGGTAGTTTAAATATTAGTCAAATTTATAATAAAATTTGGCGAGAAGATTTCAAACAAAATATTAATCATTTTTGCAGAGGTCTAGCATCATTAAACAAAATGATGTATTTTTGAACTACTATGCTAATACAAAGATTCAAATCAAAAATTCATCGCGTAAAAGTCACTCAGGCTGATCTTAATTATATGGGAAGTATTACCATTGATGAAGACTTATTAGACGCGACAAACATGCAGGCTGGAGAGCGTGTTCAAATCGTAAACAATAATAATGGTGAACGTTTAGAAACCTACGTCATTGTAGGTGAACGTGGTTCTGGGGTTATTTGCCTCAATGGTGCCGCTGCTAGAAAAGTAGCTGTTGGCGATACTTTAATCATCATTTCTTATGCCTGGATGGATATTGATGAGGCTCGAAGTTTTAAGCCTCTTGTTGTATTTCCTGATGATAATAATTTGCTTGTGAAATAGCTCCAAGTTCTAGCCATTGATTACCTCCAAAGATCAACTCTTCTTTGCTTCAATCTCCTTGAAGTTTAGCCTTTTCATTCTTTCCATACCATTTCTGACCAAACAGCTTCTGCGCTTTTACTATATTTGCGCGCGAGAATGAACAATTTATTTTTAAAGACGTATTTAAGTACGTTCAGTATTAAGTACCTTCATTTTACTCTAAAACCTCTTTAGTTTGAATCAGCATCTTACTAATTTTCTGAAATTCTTGGTGTTTTTAAGTATTGGATCGGTGATTCTATATTTTGTCTATAGCAGCCAAAACAGCGCTTACATTGCCCAATGTGAATTGGATGGAATCCCCTTGGATCAATGCAGTTTGATGGATAAAATCAAGGCCGATTTTGGTCGCATAAATTACTGGTGGATCCTAGCAGCCTTTGTTGCTTTTACATTCAGCAATATAAGTAGAGCCATTCGATGGAGAATGCTCATTGATGCACTTGGATATGCACCTCGCACAGTCAATGCGTTTTTGACAGTAATGCTGGGATATGTTGTAAATTTGGTCATACCGAGAGCAGGCGAAGTGGCAAGAGCGGGTGTGTTTAGTACCTATGAAAAAACGCCAGTTGAAAAGGTTTTCGGAACCATTGTCGTAGACCGCATAATGGATGTTTTGTATCTTTTAATGATTGTGGCTTTAACCCTATTTCTTGAATACGATATCTTAATTGCTTGGCTCCAGCCTTATCTACCGGAAGGCAGCATATGGCAGAGCAAGATTTTCCTAGGTCTGATTGGTTTTGGCATTGCAGCGGTAGTATTGTTTTTTGTGTTTAGGAATCGATTATCAGGTACAAAGTTTTACAAAAAAATAGCAGGAATTCTCAAAGGGTTTTCAGAAGGTATTAAATCTGTAATGAGCCTTGAAAAGCCAGGTCTTTTTATTCTACATAGCACGAATATTTGGGTCATGTATTTCATGATGACTTATTTGATGTTTTTATCTTTTCCACCTACAGCTAGTTTGAGCATTGTAGCCTGCCTTATGGTTTTCGTTTTTGGAGCTTTTGGAATTGTAATTCCCTCTCCTGGAGGAATGGGCACCTATCATTTTTTAGCGATGCAAGCACTGGCTATTTATGGGATCGAAGGATCGGATGGATTTTCTTGGGCGATGATTTCTTTTTTCTCAATCCAAATATTCTACAATGTAATCGCTGGCTTAATTTCATTTGCACTTTTGCCAGTCATCAACAAGAATTACCAGCCTTCTGTCGTTAATACAGAAGAAAGTCAAAGGAAGCATGTTCCAACAAATACAATCTAAAATTTTTCTACTTGAGGGTTTAAAAACTCAAGTTGATCTTTGGAAAAAGGCTGACCAAAAAGTCGTTTTTACAAACGGTTGCTTTGATCTGATTCACCTCGGTCATTTACAATATTTAGCGGAAGCCAGATCGCTTGGAGATCACCTTATCGTGGCGGTGAATTCTGATGCTTCTGTAAAGCAATTAAAAGGAGAGAGCAGGCCAATCAAAAATGAATTAACCCGATCCACCCTACTCGCTTCTTTGCAATACGTTGATGCAGTAATAATTTTTGATAATCCCACCCCACTAGATCTTATTCGAAACTTAAAACCCAATATTCTAGTAAAAGGAGGTGATTGGAAAATCGATCAAATCGTAGGTGCTGAAGACGTCTTGCAAAACGGAGGTAAAGTACATTCACTTTCCTTTCTAAAAGGACAGTCTTCAAGCGGAATCATCGATCGGATTTTGGGAGGCAAGACTAAAAGTTAGTAGCGTAGAAATTCGATACTTTGACTCTTTTTGAATTTCAAATGGAATGAAAAGACATTTTAGTTTGATAAATGTGCTTTTTTAACCAAAAAATTCACTTTAAGCAACCGAAAGTTGTAAAATAATACCATATATTATAAATAAACCTAATAACTTTATAAGCTTAAGGCTTCAGTTATGCAAATTAAAGAGTTAACAAGATTTTTAGAGCAGATTGCCCCCAGATCTTACCAAGAGAATTACGACAATTCTGGATTGCTTGTCGGCAACCCGGAAAGGGTTATTCGAGGAGTATTGATCTGTCTTGATTCTACCGAAGACGTTATAGAAGAGGCTAGGAAAAAGAAATGCAATCTAGTCATTGCCCACCACCCTATTATTTTCAAAGGACTTAAAAGTCTAACTGGTAAAAACTATATTGAACGGACCGTCATAAAAGCGATCAAATACGATATTGCCATTTATGCGATTCACACCAATTTGGATAACGTCTATTACGACGGGGTTAATACTAAAATTGCCGAAGTCCTAGGTCTTGTCAATACAGAATTACTAGCTCCTAAAAGCGGTTTGAAAAAGCTTTTCGCTTATGCAAAACCTGAATATTCTACCGTTTTGAAAAAATCACTTTTCAACGCTGGAGCAGGAAGTATCAATGGATTTGATAGTGAAACTTATTTAGGAATCGGAGTAGCTGGTGAT
>CALIAG010000526.1 GCA_938041325.1 uncultured Saprospiraceae bacterium
TAAAGATGGCATCATTGGAGAAGCCTATTATGGAAAATGCTGGTATGCCAACACCAGAGGACCGATAGGTATTGGAAAAACTGCAAAAGTACCGGATTGGTTAGATTGGGATTTATGGCAAGGCCCAGCGCCGCGCAAAGAATACAAAGACAATTGGGTGCATTATAATTGGCATTGGTTCTGGAACTGGGGAACTGGTGAAATCAATAATAATGGCATGCACGAGTTGGATATTTGCCGCTGGGCATTGGGCGTAGATTTGCCAAACGAAGTGAGTTCATCCGGAGGAAGATATAGTTTTAAAGATGACTGGGAATTCTATGATACTCAAGTTGCAAGCTTTCAATTTCCAGAAAATAAAATGATTACCTGGGAAGGAAGATCATGTACCGGCTATGCCTTTTATGATCGAGGTAGAGGTTCTACCATACATGGTACTGCAGGAACCGTATTGCTTGATCGAGATGGATATACCGTTTACGATTTAAAGAATAAGGTAATCAAAATAGAAAAAGAACGGTCTGCCTCTGCGGCATTGAATACTGTTGGAATTGGAGGCTTAGACAATCTGCATATGCTGAACTTTATTAATGCCATTCAAAAAGGAGAAAAACTACATTCTCCGATTGAAGATGCACATAAAAGTACCTTGCTTTGTCACCTTGGAAATATGTCTCAACATTTTAATAAAACTTTAAAAATAGATACTCAGACGGGCAAACCTTTAGACAAAGATGTGCAGACAATGTGGGGTCGATCTTATGAAGACGGCTGGAAACCCAAGGTATAAACGATTCTAAATAAATAGATTTCCAATAGTTAGCTCTTTTCACTTTGCGAGCACACTATCTTCTGAAATAAAACAATATGACACGATTCAATTCTAAAAAAGATTTTTTATTCACGATCCTAATGCTCATTCCGGCGATTGCCGCTCTGGGCTTTGGACTGTTTTCTTTCCAATGTAATTTTAGTACTTTGAAAGCAGGAGATGCGGCTTGTATGTGTCTCGTCGGTTTTCTTCTCATCCCTTTGGCTATCTTTTTAATCTGGTCATGGATGACAACCTATTATGAAATAGGAGACAATAAAATTGGATACCGTTCGGGATTATTTAATGGAAACATACCTATTTCTGATATCAATTGGATCAAAAGATCTTCTTATCCAGTTGGTGGCTCTAATCCAGCTTTAGCTTGGGATGGTTTGTTGATAAATTATCGCGGCAATCATGAATTGTTCATTAGTCCACAAAATCTAGATGATTTTATTGGTCAACTTTCTAAATCCAATTCAAAAATTAAAATAGTAAAAACTTAGGTTGGATTACTAATAACCCTTCTTTTCAAAAAGGCCGTGAGGATTTATCTTTAAATTATGCTCTTCAATTTCACCATTTAAAATTTCCTCATACCTCATCTTCATTTCATCTTCTTTTTTCACGATTGAGGTTATACTTGTCGTTCTAACTTTATTTTCCCAGTTCATAACTACATCAAATTTCTCATTTCCTTCCCCTCCGTTTTTATGAAAATCCAAAACGGCAGCTTGATCAATAACTTTATATTTTTCATTCCAATCGGAAAACCACAACCTTCTTTTCTCTTGCCATTCTTCAGAATACAAAGTACAAGAGGCCCAAAGATGTTGTTCACTCGTGTTTAATTTCTTGATGTGTTTTTTTGATTCATCCCAACGAAATTCATATAATTCACCATCATCATAAATGATCATTGTAAAGGGTTCGATGTCTACGAAATCATATTTTTCAAAAAAAACAATTGCATTTTTATACTTGAAAAAATCCAAAGCCATAATACCTCGACTCAATCGATAAGGGGGCAAATGCTTATGCTTGACAAATGCACCATTTAGAATGCAAACCAATTGATTCTTTTCTGAAACAGCAATCCAGGTTCCTTTTGCTAAAGCGTCTCTTGGAAAAAGCAATGCTTTTTCGTTTTGACTTTCTTGCACCATCTCTGTTGCAGAACGCTTTGGCGCTTCATCCCGATTGGAGGTGAAAATAAATTGGTTTACACCCGTAGGAATATAAGTAACTGTACACATCTTTTTAAAATAGAATTAAGATTTATCAAAATTGGTAAGCCAGATTCATGCCCCACAAAGCTATTGCTCCTTGTCCGACAGCTTCACCTTCTGTTTTTATATTTATTTCAGCTCCAAAAGCTAGAGTAGGTGTTAGCACCCAGTTTTCTTTTACTAAAAAACGGTAGCCGCAAATCGCAGTGGGTTGAAGAACTGTCACCTTGCTTGTCCCCATTTCTCCTTCGTTATTACGGTTCTCTATCCAATCTATTTCATTAAACCAAAGATCTGTTCGCGCACCTATAAACCAATTTATATTTTCTGGATTAAAATAATATCGGTAGCCTAATGTTAATCCAAATCCACCGCCTTCCTCATCTTCATGCTCTCCAAAATCTTGATGATCCAATAAATTATAGCCTGCTCTAAAATCTAATGCATGATGCATAGACAAACCAATTTCTGACTTAACACCGAGTAAAAAACCAGTTGGGTATTGCTGGAGCTCAACTCCTAAATCAAAATACTTAACATCTTCAGTTTGAGCATTAATATTCCCTAAAAAGAATAGAAAAGAAAGAATGAGAAAATTTATTTTCTTCATAGAGGATTTAATATTAGAATTATGAAAAAGCTAAATTTAACGGTTTCTTTTAAAGCGCAAGCAAAAGACTTGATAAATTGTTTCAAAACGGACTTTAAAACTCAAAGACTTCGCGAATGAATGACTACCTTTGATTCCTAAAGAAAAAACATATTTTATGGATGTTGTTCAAAGTTCAATTGCTATTTTAAAAGATGTAAAATTCTTTTTACAAAAAATATCAGCTTCTGAATATTCTAAACCGATTCCGCTCATTTTTGACTCATCGATTGGCACACATACCCGCCATTTTATTGAATTTTATCAATGCCTTCTGTCTCAAGCGGAATCAAAAAACATCAACTATTGTCTTCGAAAAAGAGATTTGGAGATTGAAAATAGCCCTACATCTGCATTGGCCGCCATTGATTATGTATTAGAGAATTTAGAGCATCTGGATCTAAATGCATCTGTTACCTTGGCTACATCAAAGGAAGCCAACACTCATCTAGAGAGCACAATCGGGCGAGAGTTGCATTATAATATAGAACATTGCATTCATCACCTTGCACTCATCAAAATAGGATTAAATATTATTTGTCCAAGGATGGAATTGCCTTCACATTTTGGATTTGCTCCATCCACTATTCAACATCGCAAGCTTACTGTTCAACAATAAGACGTGAAAAGACTTTGGCAACAAATTCGACAATCTACTTTTTTTGTCAAATGGACAAATTGGGAATATTATCCCGTTTACATCTCAAACATTCCTACCGTTCTCATTTGGATTTATTTTGGCATCCGTGCAAGGTCACTGTTTTTTTTCAGTTCTGTTAATCCTGTAATTGAAACTGGAGGCGTGATGGGAGAATCGAAAATCAATATCTTTAATCGAATGCCGGCCTATTCCATTCCGAATACTATTCTGATTGAAAAAGAAAAAGCGACTTTAGGTTCTGTTTTGGAGCAAATTAAAAATAACGAAATTACATTTCCATTAATTGCAAAACCAGATATAGGAGAGCGTGGATTTTTAGTAGAAAAAATAAATAACGAAAACGAAATCGCAGATTATTTAAATAAAATAACGGTCAATTTCATCATTCAAGATTTCATAAATCTTCCTTTAGAATTGAGTGTATTGTATTATCGAATACCTGATAAACCAGAAGGAAAAATCACTTCCATTTGCGTTAAAAAAACACTTTCCGTTATTGGTGATGGCTATTCTTCAGTTGAAACCTTAATGCAAAACTATCCTCGTGCTCGATTCCAGCTAGAACGTTTCAAGCAAAATTATTCGGCTTTACTTTTACAAATTCCAGAAAAAGGAGAAGAGGTTGAACTCGAACCGATTGGCAATCATTCAAGAGGAACAACTTTTCTGAATGGCAACCAACATATTAATTCTAAACTTGAAAAAGTGTTTGATAAAATCGCTTTACAAATGGAAGGCATCTACTACGGCCGATTTGATTTAAAGTGCAAAAGCATAGATTTATTGGAGCTAGGAAAAGATTTTAAGGTCCTCGAATTTAATGGCATTGCCAGCGAACCGGCACATATTTATGATCCAGAATATTCTGTATTACAAGCTTACCTAGATATTTTTCAGCATTGGAAAATCATTTTTCAAATCAGCAAAGTGCAAAGAAGAAAAGGAGTCCGTCCAATGACGTGGAAGGAAGCTTATTCAAGCGTTCGGGATTATTTTAAATACATGAAAGCTGCGAAGAATTAAACATTGACGCTTTACAGAAATGTATTGATCAGTAATTAAAGAAAATATGAGTCTAGGTATTTATTTTATTGTAGCTCTAATTTTGAGTTTTTTAGGAACGGTTCCTATTGGCTTAATCACCTTAACCATAACTCAAAAAACGATTCAAAATGGAAGGCAATCTGGTATTATGATTGCGATCGGTGCAACAGTGATGGAGTTTATTTACACTTATGTCGCACTAATCAGTCTGGATTTCTTTTCAAAAAGTACCATCATTAGCGACTACATTAAAATCTTTTCGACTGTTGTGTTTTTTAGTCTGGGAATTTATTTTTTGTGGAAAAAAAGCAATGCCACTTTAAAAGCCACTTCCGAATATGATTACTTTGATTTCTTACGTGGAATAACAGTTGGAATGATGAATATGTTGATTGTTCCTTTTTGGATTTTTTTAGGAATTTGGTTGGAGTCCAATGGAATGTTTTTTAAAAACAAAGGTGACATTCTCATTTTTTCGATTGGTGCAGCGATTGGTGCCTTGATTGCTTTTTTCGGATACATTTTGCTCAGTGAGTATATCGTTTCAAAAACCAAAGAAATCGATCGTTATACCAACAAAGTCGTAGGTTTGATTTTTTTAGGCTTAGGGATTTTTCAAATGACACAGCTTTTTTAACTTTAAATACTTGATTTATGATCATTCTATAATCGCTGATTCAAAACCTTTAAGCATCAATATTATTTCACTTTTTATCAATGGAATTTCGCTCCATAAAATAAAATGATCTCCACCGTCAATCATATTAACTTTCACATTCGGGTTCTTGTCCAGCATTGTTTTCGCGAAAAAAGCATTTTCAGGTGGTACTAGTTTATCTTCAGCTCCTTGTACTATCGTAAAAGGAACCATTATGTTTTTCCAACTACTCATCATCATTTCCAACTCTACTTTTAAAGGAATAATCTCTTGATTGCATACACGTAATGCAGGAGGAGTGAACCATCTAATCAAAGGAAAGTCCAATGTCTTTCGCCAAGTATTGGAAGGTTCATCATCAGGGCTAATCGAAGGTGCAATCATGACTAAGCCATCTACCAATTCAGGAAATTCCATTGTCAGTTTTGCAATAACAGGACCACCCATAGAATGCCCTACAAGTACTTTTTTTTGATTGGGAAAATCTTTTAAAATAGCAGCAATTAATGCCGCTTGCATTTGAAGCAAAGATTCACTTTTTCCAAAATCGGAATAGCCAAACCCCGGTCTATCTACAGCGATGACATCCATTTTTTCAACTAAGGTAGGGTCTGAAAAATAGGATTCATATACATTCAATGCACCGGGAGAGCCGTGAATAAAAACGACTAAAGGTAAACTGGGGCGATTGCCAATTTTTAAAAAATGAATACTTTTGTCATTGACTTTTCTATTGTCAAATATAGGTTCAAGGCCAGTGGCTACTTTAATGGAATTAGATAATTCCTCGACGTTGTATCGAAATTTTAAGAACTCCATCCTTGTAACGATAAAAAAAGTTACTAAGAATAGAAATATCAACCAGCGTTTCTTTTTATACCATCTTCGATTATTCCCCATTATGCCAATTTTTTCTCAATCGTAACAATTCTTCATCTATCCATTGTTTAGATTTTTGCATTAATTCTTCTGCATTGTCACCAGTAATTTTTGGCCCATAGCTTAATCGAACGTGAGTATTCTTTTTTCCAAAACAATTAAAAAAATGATTCATAAAAGTATCTTCATTAATCCAGGCATCTCCATCAAATTGATATTCATGTACCACAGGATAAATGGGAAAACCTAATACTGCTGCATCTTTAAAAAGTGCAGGTTTAAACTCTCTGGTTTGAGCTTGAATATGGGTGGTCCCTTCAGGGTAGTTGATGACAAAGTATCCATTTTTAATACTCTGCAAAATATTCTGTCGAGCTTTTTGCCGCCCTTCTCCAGTTTTTCTATCTACAAAAATAACGCCTGACATTTTCGCTCCTGCACCAATAATGGGCCAATTTGCCATTTCAATTTTCCCAACAGGCAAAGCCAATAATTCACTTAACACAATCAAAGGATCATAATACGAACGATGGTTGCAAACCAATAGCCCTGGCTCTTTGGGTAGCGCTCCTCTCTTTTCGATTTTGACACCCAAGCCTTTATGGATTAGATAAAACCAACGCTGTCGGATAGTTAATATTCTGTTTAAATCATGACCTACAAAAACAGCCTTGATCAAATACCTTGACATAAAATAGAGGGAGCCAATGGCGAAAAAAGTGATTCTCAAAAATGCTCGAAAACGATTCATAGTTTATTTTAAAACTCATTCATAGTAAGTAGGATTCTGCAGAATGAAGTATATAAAGCTTACAACAAATATTCAAAAAGAAGTTTCATCAATTCTTATTCAATAGCTCAATGATCTGATTCGGTAATTTTTCCAAATCCAAAAGCATTAAGCCATCCAAAGCATCAGAAAAATTGGGATCAATATTAAAACTAATGAATTTCGCATTCAGCTTAGTATATTGTTTAAGCAGAACCGGCACTTTGATGTGTTTAGGTTCAATGGTATTCAAAAATGTTTCTAAATCGATAAATTCCTGACCTTGGACAGTGTCAAGCATTTTTTTCAAGTTCACTTTTTCCAAGTCAGGATGGAAAGGCATTCGGGGAGAAAAATAGGTCGCGATTTTTTCATCAAAAAAGTGGCGTTGAACAAATTCAACAATCATACTTTTAGAAACATCAGAATAGTACTTACTAATACTTACAGGACCTATTAAATATTGATATTGTGGATTTCTCATCAATACCGTTAATATCCCACGCCACAATAAAAAGAAAGGCAAATAGCCTTTTTGATATTCTGGAACAATGTAAGAACGGCCTAATTCAATTGACTTTTTTAAATAAGGATAAAATCCAGGATCAATTTTAAACAGACTATTGATGTAAAAATGCTCAATTCCTCCTTTCTGAAAAATAGCAGCTCCCATTCCCATTCGATAACCACCCACTATTTTTTTATTCTTTTTGTCCCAAATGAAAAGATTGTAGTAATAGGAATCAAACTCATCAATGTCTAAATCCTTACCAGTTCCTTCACCAACTGAACGAAAGGTCAATTCCCGCAATCTACCGATCTCCAACAACACATTTGGAATTTGAAAAGCTTGAGCAAAGTAAACGTCAAAATTACCTCTTGATACTAAATGACAATTTTCGTCAAGATTTTGAATTTCATCGGATAAGCGAGTCGCTGAAATAGGAGTTTGATTAAATTCCATGTGCTTAATATTTTCTATCTTGAAAGTAAAAAAGCAAAAAAGAATCCTATTGGAAGAATAATACTATTACAAATAAAAAAAATCAAGCCTTGCTGGTTAAACTAGGACACTTTTCAGCTTGAGCCACAGCAGAGCTAACCGTCCGGCTGAAGTCACTTGAAGAGGTTAAAAAAAGAGTAGGCATATAAACCTAAAAATTAATTTAACTTTGATCCAATCCATACAAAGTTAAATACACTTTCCAAAAGATCATTTAAAAACAAACAACTTCAAATGGAATCCACCATCGCTACTATTTTACTCCTCGTTGGCATTTACTTTTTAATTGGTGCCTTGTTTTCTGTCTTTTTTTTATGGAAAGGTTTGAAAAAAGTAGACCCAGGGACAGACGGAAGTGGGCTATTCTTTAAACTATTGCTATTTCCTGGGATGACTGTTTTTTGGGTTGTTTTTTTTAAGAAATGGCTAAACTCATAACCATCATGAAACCAACTCATCGATTCAGACATCCTCAAATCTGGATAGCTTTGACTATCTTAGTTTCCATAATCTTAATTTTTGCAATACAATGAGTACTGACTATACTGCGATCCTTTGGAACAAACAAAAGAAGGTTTATGACCGTTACCTCTGGCTTGGCATCGGATTATTCATCGTCTCTTATGTTGGGCTTCAATTGGTTTTTCACCCAGAAATTACGATTGAAACTCTAATAATTCGATCCACTGCATTGGCTGCATTTACATTATTGCATTTCATACTCCTCATCGGTCCGCTTTGTCGAATCAATACGCAATACCTTCCCTTGCTTTATAATCGAAGACATGCTGGTGTTTCCATGTTTTTCCTTGCTTTGATTCATGGAGTGTTTAGTACGATTCAGTTTCATGCCTTGGGGGACGCGAATCCTCTGGTGAGTATTTTTAGTTCCAATCAAAGATATAATGAAATCAGTCAGTTTCCATTTCAGACTTTGGGCTTCTTTGCCTTGCTCATTTTGTTTTTGATGGCAGCTACAAGTCATGACTTTTGGATGAAAAATTTAAGCCCTCGGATTTGGAAAGCGCTGCATATGAGTGTTTATCTCGCTTATGGGTTGATAGTTGTTCATGTGGCTACTGGAGCATTCCAATATGAAAGCCATCCTGTTTATTGGGCAGTATTGATTTTAGGTTTTGTAAGCGTTTCAAGTTTACATCTTTATGCAGGGTTAAAAGAAAGTCGTCGCTTAAAGGCGGATAGAAACTTATTGGAAAAGGAAGGTTTTTACGAAGTAAGCCTTCTTTCGGAGATCAATGACAGCCGTGCTAAAACAGTTTTTATCGATGGAGAAAATATTGCGATTTTCAAATATGACAATAAAGTGTCTGCGATTCATAATGTTTGTAAACATCAAATGGGGCCTTTGGGTGAAGGAAAAATTATTGATGGTTGCATTACTTGTCCATGGCATGGTTATCAATACTTGCCAGAGAATGGACAGTCACCTCCGCCTTTTAACGAGAAAGTAAAAACGTATGAGGTCAAAATTTTGAATGGAAATATCTGGGTAAATCCATTGCCAAAAGAAGAAGGAAGTTTTATAGAACCTGCTATTTTTTAACTAAACAATTTTGAATAATCAGGCAACACTAATATGATCAAAAAAGAAGAGTTCTATATCGGCTGGCAGGAAAAGATGTCAGATTCCAATCGCAGTTTTTTAAGGAAAAAATTAATTCCCTTTTTCGTAGGCATTCCTATTCTCGTTTTTCTTTTCGTAGTTTTCCAAAAACCATTTAATGCTTATCGATTTGAATTTGGTAATGTAAAAAATATCACCGGCACCTATTTTCATTCCCCATTTCCAATTTTAGTTGCAGATGCAGGAATGTTACCCAAAGGTTTTTCCAAAGAAATACTATTGGTGGGTTATGGTAAATTCGGAGCAGAAGGAATCATGGAAACCATCCAAGAAAAAAATGAAAATTTGAACGGGAAAAAAATAACTTTGGCAGGTACACTTATTTACGGAGATAGTAAAACCTTGTTGGAGTTGACGAATAAAGATGCTTCCTTAGTTAAAATTGAAAACTCAACTGAAAAGCCCGCGGTTGTTCCTTCCACCCCGACTCCAATTACGGTTCAAGGCGAAATTCTAGATCCTAAATGTTACTTCGGCGTAATGAAACCGGCAGAAGGAAAGATTCATAAAAGCTGTGCCATTCGCTGCATAAGCGGAGGCATCCCACCTGTGTTTCGAAATGAAACAGGCGATGCTCAACAACCATATGATTACTATCTGATAGTAGATGAAAATGGAAAAAAGATCAATCAAAAGGTTTTACCCTTTGTTGCAGAGCAGGTTTCTGTAAAAGGAAAAACGAATGAGATTTTGAATTGGAAAGTGCTTTATATCGATGTCAACCAGTTAAATATTAACTGAACTTTATAGACAAACCCCTAAATTATGTATGAAGCGTTCAGTATTATTTTCACCATAGCAGCCTTAATAAGTTTTATTAATTACAAGTGGCTCAAACTGCCCAACACCATTGGGCAACTCGTCATTGCATTGGGCATTGCAATTTTTGTCCTTTGTCTTGAACCTGTTCTTCCGGGCGTTTACACTTTCTTTTGTGACATCGTACAAAATGCTGATTTTACTCATGTATTACTCGATGTTTTACTCGGATTTCTATTATTTGCCGGAGCATTACATGTGGACATTCGTGCTTTAAATAAAGAACGAAACGCCGTTATTCTATTCGCAACGATAGGCGTTCTCATTTCTACTTTTCTTGTCGGAGCAGGGGTCTTTTATTTAGCAAAAATAATCGGTTGCGAAATTCCATTTTTACACTGCCTCCTGTTTGGTGCACTCATTTCTCCTACTGACCCTATCGCCGTTTTGTCATTGTTGAAAAACACATCAGTGAGTCCGTCTTTGCAGTTGAAAATTGAGGGAGAATCTTTATTCAACGATGGCATTGGTGTAATTGTTTTTACCGGTATTTTACTTTTCGCAGACATGGATGTAGCGGAACATAGTGAAAATATTTATTTAGAAATAGTGAAGCTTTTTGGTGAAGAAGTTATCCTTGGCTTAGCCTTAGGAGGTCTTCTAGGTTATCTAGGATTGCGACTGATGAAATCGTGTCAGGACAACCCGCATCTCTCCATCATTATTTCCTTGGCAGTAGTATTTGGAGGATACAGTCTAGCCAGCATTTTGCATTCTTCTGGTCCATTAGCAATGGTAGTTGCCGGGTTGTACATTGGTGACAAAATAAAAACACCAACATTTAATGCAGAAACAAAAAAAAACTTAGTTGGTTTTTGGCATATCTTGGATGAAAGTTTGAATGGAGTTTTATTTGTGTTTTTAGGCTTAGCGATTCATTTGATTACAATAGAAAATAATTCTTATTTATTACTAGCGTTTCTAACCATCTTTTTGGTTTTATTTATTCGATTTATTTCTGTTTTGTTGCCCTATTCTATTTTAAAACACAATGAAGAATCCTGGTTAAAAACGACATATATACTCACTTGGGGTGGATTGCGAGGAGGCATTTCACTAGCATTGGCCTTCTCTCTAGCTCCAGAGTTTTCAAGAAACACCATTTTGTTATTGACTTATGGAGCAGTCATTTTTTCCATTCTCGTACAAGGTTTGACGATTTCAAAATTGGTAAAAAAATTAAACCCTTAAACTCAATAGTACTATGAAAGACAATCTCAAATGGCACAAGGTTCTAGAAAATAAAGATGAATTATTGGAGAATCGAGTCATGACAGTCACTGCAGGTCACACAGGAATTTGTTTGACAAATTTTGAAGGAAAAATTTGCGCCCTTAATAATAAATGTCCACATCAAGGTGGTCCACTAGGCGAAGGCACAATTGAAAATGGACTACTGCGATGCCCTTGGCACGGATGGGATTTTCATCCATGCACAGGCATAGCACCTGGATTTGATGACGGTGTAGAAACGTATCCTATCAAAATTGAAGGCGATGAAGTTTTTGTTGGATTGGAAGAAGAAGCTCTGCATGAAACGACCATCACGGACCTCATGGTGGAAACGATGGTTAACTGGGGAATCAATAGAGTCTTTGGAATGGTTGGTCATTCTAACTTAGGCTTGGGAGATGCGCTTAGACGGCAAGAAGAGAAAGGCAATTTAAAATTTATTGGAATTCGACATGAAGGCGCTGCTTCGTTCGCTGCCTCCGCTTATGGAAAACTAACGGGTAAACCAGCAGCATGCTTTGCTATAGCAGGGCCTGGAGCGACGAATATGTTTACAGGACTTTGGGATGCTAAAGTGGATAGAGCTCCAATTCTAGCATTGACCGGACAAGTAGAAACTCAAGTAGTTGGGACTGGAAATTTTCAAGAACTAGACTTGGTGCGTGCCTTCAGTTCCGTAGCGGAGTTCAACCATCGAGTTCAACCTAATAGCAGGCATTCGGAACTGATGTTATTGGCAATCAAACATGCAATTATAAAAAGAGATGTTTCACATTTAACATTTCCAGATGAAGTTCAAACAAAACCTGCCGACCCTAAAGCGAAAGCAAAAACACCAAAAGGCAGGATCACTCCAATGACCATTGCTCCTCCAAAAGAATCTTTTGAAGAAGCTTTGACATTATTGAATCAGGCAAAACGACCAGTTATTGTTGTTGGTCATGGTTCAAGGTTTCATATGGATAAAATTATAGCCTTAGCTGAGAAATTGAAATGTCCTGTGATGACTACTTTTAAAGGCAAAGGACAAATTTCAGATTTTCACGTTTTGGGTTGTGGCGTGTTGGGAAGAAGTGGAACGCCTGTTGCTTCCTGGTTTATGAATGAAGCTGATTTGTTATTGGTCATTGGTGCATCCTTTTCAAAACATACTGGCATCACTCCCAAAATCCCAACCATTCAAATAGACTTTGATCCCTTAGCTTTGAGTAAATTCCATTCAATAGATGTTCCCGTCTGGGGAGAAATATCAGTAACTGTAAATATGTTATTGGAACAAATTTCTCAATGGGAAAACAAAATTGACCGTACAGCGGAAATTGCAAGTCGTTGGGAATTATGGTATGCCGAAAAACAAAAACGTCTTTTAGAGGATAGAGGTAAAGGGGTTAGTTCCATTGCTGTATTTGACGCCCTCAATCAACTCGCTCCTGACGATGCAGTTATGTGTGTAGATGTTGGAAACAATGCCTATTCTTTTGGACGATATTTCGAATCTAAGAAACATAGTTTTTTGATGTCAGGGTATTTGGGTTCAATCGGCTTTGCTTTCCCAGCAGCTATGGGTGCATGGGCTGCAGTCGGTAATGACAGACCAGTTATAGCCGTCGCTGGCGATGGTGGATTTTGTCAGTACCTCGCGGAAATTACGACTGCCGTAAAATATAAAATGCCGATCAAAACTATCATCATTAATAATAACCAATTGGGTAAAATTTCCAAAGAACAACGTGCAGGCGAGTTCGATGTTTGGGCGACGGATTTAGTGAATCCTAATTTTGCTGAATATGCCAGAGGCTGTGGAGCACTTGGTATTCAAGTAACTGAAAAGGAACAACTTTTTGATGCCATGGAAAAATTGATGAAGCATGATGGTCCAGGTTTGTTAGAAGTAAAAACTGATGTTGGCTTAATATAAATTAACCTGAAAAATTCTCCGAGTTTTTGAACAATAAAACACTTTTCAAAACAAGGTCATCATTGACTATGTTAAACGGAACAGAACCTCGGGAAATCATCTTTTAGAAGGCCAGAATTGCGTTTGAATCAGTGCTAGTCTTTTTATCACTTTATTAAAAAACAGCTTCCCAAATTGATAAAAAATCAATCCACCAAAGCATCGTAAACCGCTTGATGGAGCATTGGACGAATATTCATATTATAAAGATTGCGATAAGAACGGTCAGGATACACGCGGTTACTCATAAAAACAAAAACGATTTCAGCTTTTGGATCTGCCCATACAAAAGTCCCAGTAAATCCTGAATGTCCAAAACTCTCTTGGCTAGCAGATTCCGCGATATAACTATCTCCAAAAACATATTTCAAAGGAGGCTTATCAAAACCTAAAGCCCTTCTATTTCCATCCGCCACGAAATGCCTTTTTGTAAATTCATCAACAGCCGTTTCTTTCAATATTCTATTTCCATTATAAAAACCTTTTTGCACATACATTTGAAATAGCTTGGCCAAATCTTCCGTTGTTCCAAACAACCCCGCATTACAGCTTATACCTCCAAGCATCGCTGCAGCTTCATCATGAACCGTTCCTTGAACCAACCCTTTTCTCCAAAAGGTATCCATTTCAGTAGGAACAATTCGCTTTCTAGGAAAATCAATCAATGGATTATAAACCAGTGTTTTCACATTAATCGGTTCAAATATTTCTTTATAAAGATAAGCTTGAAACGCCTCCTGAGTTATGTTTTCTACGATCCGTGGTAGGAGTTGAAAAAGCAGACCAGAGTATTTGTATTCTTTTTTCAATTCCAAATCAGAATTAAAAATTTCTTTATACATTTTCTGTTTGTACTTTTTGTGTAGGAAAAGAGAATTGGTAATTTCTATCGGATACTTTTTACTCATTTCCTTTTTGAAAGTTCTGGATTTAAATTTCCCATTCTTTTTCAAAGTATTTTGCCAATACACGATATACGGTTTAAGTCCTGCTTGATGACTCAACATTTCCCGATAGCTTAGATTTCCTTTGTTAGATTTTTTAAACTCAGGAAGATATTGGCTCAGCGGAGCATCCAAATCAAAACGCCCTTCTCCCCATAATTTCATCAAAATAGGTAAGCCTGTACTCACCTTAGTAACAGAAGCCATATCATAGAGGTCTTCTTTTTGAACCTTAGTCTTGTTTTCATAAGTGTGATATCCATAGGTTTTGTGAAAAAGTTTTTCTCCTTTAAAAACCACCAAGACCTGAGCGCCTGGAAATGCAGAAGAGTCTATTCCATTTAAAACCAAAGAATCAATTTGCTTTTGCATGGCAATCAATCTATCTGAAGTCTGGCCTTCTAGTCCAATATTAGAGAGCAAACCTATAAAAAGCAAGGCTAATCGGCACGTATTTAGTTTCAAATTCATTTCAGTAATTTATGAGAATATATAAAAGTACGAATTGAGTGCTAAGTGGAATAGGATTTTTAGACCAAACCTCCCGAGAAGCTTGCAATAGCGCGATAAATAATCACTATAAATAGGTATTAAGAGAATGAAACGTTGTAATTTTGATACTAAATCAAAAAAAGTCGATTATGGATTCATTAAAAGAAGAGTTTGAAGAAAAGAAAAACAAGCTCAAAGAGGAAATCACGGAGACGAAACAGGACTTAAGTAAGTCTATTGGAAAAGGAGTTTCTGCCACTAAGTCTTTTGTTAAAAAATTAATGATTGGTCTTTTGATTCTTGGAATTCTATCTCTTATTGGATTTTTCCTATGGGGAAATTATACCTATAGCGAAGGAACTCGTTCCGGCCATTTGATTAAAATTTCCAAAAAAGGTTACGTGATGAAAACCTTTGAAGGCCAGCTTAAATTAGGCGGTATTGATATGAAAAACGAAGACGAAGGTTTAAGTGATACCTGGAGTTTTTCTGTTACCGATAATTCTATTTATGATAAATTAGAAAAAATGCAAGGGCAAAAAGTGGTCCTCCATTATAAAGAAATAAACTATTCGATGCCTTGGCAAGGAGATACAGAATATTTTATCTACGAGATCGAAGAAGCGCCTCACTAAATGACCTCAATTCCTGATTTTCTAATTATTGGAGCTGGAATTTTCGGATTAAGTACTGCCATTGATCTTCATGCTCAAGGCTTTAAAGTTCAGGTTCTGGAAGCTGGTGAAATTCCAAACCCACTGGCTGCTGGGACGGATATAAGCAAAGCTGTGAGGATGGAGTACGGCACTGATTCCGAATACATGAAAATGGCCAGCCTCAGTATGGATCAATGGCGGGAATGGAATGAGATACTTGAGCAATCCTTTTATCATGAAACAGGTATTATCGTTGCTTCTTCTAAAAGCATGGAGGCCGAAAAGGAATCGTATGAAGCATCCAGCTTTAAACAGTTGTTGGATAAGAATTATCAACCTGAGCGATTAAGCCCCGCATTGTTTAGTCAAAGATTCCCAGCCATAAATCCCAATCATTTCCAAGATGGCTTTTTTCATAAAAAAGCTGGATATGTAGAATCTGGAGAAGTGGTAAAAGCGATTGCAAAATATGCTTCCAAGGAAGGTATTTCTATTTTGAAAAACAAGAAAATTGCCACGCTCGAAATTCAGGAAAATAAAGTAGTTGCTGTTCACACAATACAAGGAGAAAAATTCAAAGCTGGCCATACTATTCTCTGTGCCGGAAATTTCACTCCTTATCTAATTCCTGAATTAAAATCCTGTATGAAAATTACAGGACATCCTGTTTTCCACCTCAAACCAAGCCAGCCCGATTTATTCACCTCAGATAAATTCACTTTTTTTACCGCAGATATTGCGACCACAGGTTGGTATGCTTTTCCTATCGATGAAAAAAAAGGCGTCGTAAAAATTGCCAATCATGGAACCGGACTTGAACTGAATCCGGAAAGCGACCCAAGAGTTGTTACCAAAAAAGACATCAGGAACTTACGGGCTTTTTTAAAAGAATCTTTACCCTCTTTGACTTATGACCCCATCGTATACACTAGACGTTGCTGTTATACCGATACTCTTGACGGCCATTTTTGGATTGATCGACATCCAGAAATAAAAAACCTAACCATTGGCTCGGGTGGAAGTGGTCATGGATTTAAAATGGGACCTGAAGTTGGAAAAATGATCGCCGCAAAAGCAAAAGGGGAAGAGCATCCTTGGTCTCAAAGATACAAATGGAGAACATTTTCAAAAGAAACGATTCAAGAGGAAGAAGCAAGAGCCATTTGATTAGCATTTTTACAAACCTTTGTAGTAATCATCTTCATTGATCTTCCGTTTTTTAAACTTCTTCTTTCGAAACAATTTCCATCTAAACTTCATTTTCTTTTTCTTCTCTTTTGCTTCTATTAGAATATTGAAGCCACCACGTCGACCTTTCTTCTGGCTAAGCGTTTCTCGATCGATATGACGTTTGAAAAAATTACCAACTGGCAATTCGAACAACATATGAGACTCGTCTTTACCACTTAATGAGTAAACTCCATCAGCTCCCAAATCAAAAGAAGAGGAATGAATATAAAAATGATCGATGATAATATCCAAACCATCAAAAACCGTTGCAGCCTTCATCGTATCAATATGAATGTTATCAAATTGTCGTTTGCGGAAAGGCCACTTAGTCATTCTTTTAAGCGCCTGCATGTTTTTTATTTGGCCATCGTATAACTTCATTCTTAAATCTCCTTTAATAGAAGACGGCAAGACTTCATAGTTCGAATTGACCTCTGTTTTGAAATTGATGGCTGCCATCACAGAGCCAGAGATATTCTCATGCGTCATATCTTCTTGACCAAAATTATTGAAAGATTTAAAGATGTCAGAAATATTGTTCTTATCAAATTCCATTTGGACATCTATCTTCGGTTCGTGTGCAATAATATTGGAAATACTTCCATTTAGGAAAAAGCCACCATCTGCAACAGCCATCTGAACATTCTTAAAAAGCACTGAGTCTGCTCCTAAGCTAATATTCCCTTCCACTAATTTTGGATCAAAATTTCTATAAAAAACTTCTCCAATGTGGGTATTAAATTCGACCGTTGTTTTTTCTAAAAAATCGTTGACTTGACCAACAAATAAGGTGTCTAAATTTAAACTGTTTGAGTTACTGGCTACACCTAATTCTGCTGGAGTAAGGAATCCGTCAAAATCGAATTGAGGAGAATCTAATTCCAAATCTATATGGACTTCTCGATCTGGCAAGATAAAATAAGGCATGAAATCAACGGACTTACCCCAAGCTGAAACCTCATTTCCGTTGAGCTTGACTTTTGCATTATGGATGTTCAATTCTTTTTCATCAAAGTGAATCACACCATTAAAATTATCAAATTGATAACCTCTCGGTGTATAATATAAGCCACCATCTTTTATATCTAAATTTGCATCTACATCCGCTTCTAAAAAATATTTTTCCGTATTAAATTCTTTGTGCAATTCACCAGCATACAATATATCAATTGTTGCATTTCCTTTTTGAAACTGAAACTGCTCCGGTGGCAAAAACCTTTGCAACTCTTTTACAGGCAACTCTATTTGGATTTCTGTATCCAAAAAGGGTTGGTCAAAATCAATCAGTTCTGCCACTGCATATACTGGCGTTGTTTCCCAAAGTATCGTTGAAAATTGGTTAATCATCAAACAGGAATTCCCCTCTGTCGTAAGACAATCATCCAACAATCTTCCAGTAAGATTTAAATCACTCATTGGATAGTTTTCCAATTCAACTTCTGCTATTTGAACTTTAAAATTTCCCGAAGCCAAGGCTAAAGCTTTTTTCAGCGGAGCAAGCAAAATACTCGGAGAAAAACTGGAACTGTCCTGATTCGAATTTCCACTTTTATTAAGGTATGGGTTTAGGTTTAAATAGGGGAGAGATACATTTACATCCCCATCCATAGCTTCTTTTCGTTTGAAAATAATAGGTAAATAATTGGTAATTTTTCCGTTTATAGTTGGGTTAATATCCTGACTTTTAAAAGATAAACTATCCAACGCTACGTACTTTTCATTCAGTTTTATTTCCCCATTGGCTTTTTCAACTTTTTGATTTTGTTCAACCATTTCAAAACCAGCTTCCATTAGTTTAATCGAACCATCCAGTTGCATATTTCTCAATAAACTATCGACGTTTTCATAATGATTAATTTGAAAACTGGTCTGTATATCTAAATCAATTTCTCCATCATTTAATGCAATGGTTTCCGAAGGTAAAAAAGGGTTAAGATTCACTAACTCTGTTATTGTGCTCAATTCCAATTCTACAGTTGGATCAATATCCAACTTATGTAAATATAAGCTTGCGTTTACTGGACTGTTCCCAAAAATTGTAGCGGTCAAATTATCAACACGTGCAATCGTTTGTTCCTTTTGCAAACTATCCTCTTGAATAATGAGATCAAAACTCAAATTCTTAGCGACTAAACTATCATAGACAACCTCTACTGCTTTTATACTTAGTCTTGCGTTTAAGTTTTTATTGATTTCTTCAACGATCCTTATAATCTGTTCTCCAGATGTTTCATTATTCTTTGGGTTCTTCTCATTCAATCCTGAAAGAACCTTAATGGCTTCCACGACCCTTATGCGATCGTCAAAAGTCGCTAAGATATCTGCGTCCAAACGATCGGCATTTCCCAATAACCAAGGCAATAAATTCATGACTTGTATATCGAGTCGAGTGTCAACACCTGCAACTTTCATTTCTATTGCATCCAGAAATATATTGTTTTCATCAAAACGTATATCCGTTGTTAGATTTTCAATGGCTAATGCATTGCTCCCATAGCTCAGATTGACATCTTTTAATTTTAAATCTCCTGCCAAATCAGTATTCGCTCTATTTTCTATTAATTTTCCTAAAGTTTTAGGATCTCCTTTGTAGGACAATTCTAGATTAGCAAGACCATCATCAAAGGCTATTTTTTCCTGTTCCGGAAGGTATTCTATTAAAGCCTGAACCGCAGCATCTACCTGGGCCGTCATATCCAGTTCTTTCAGGTTCTTTAAATCCTTAAGCCGTCCCTTTGCTTTAATAGGCATGGTTCCAAAAAGCAAACCTTTATCAATGGAAATATCGAGACAAGAAGTCTCAGGTCTGACTTTATCCACGACATAACAATCGTTGGCAAAGCGACCAGTTAAATCCGTTTTTTCAATGACTAATTTCAAATATTTCAGTTGTGCTTTTTTAGTTGAAAAATCAACCTGAACTGGAATAGGATTATTTGAGATAAGTGGCCCGTTTAATAAGACTTCTAATTGAATGGGTTTATCTATTTTGACTTCTGATAATTTGTTTTGTACATTTTGATCCAAAAGCGGAAGTACTTCAGAGAGATACACTTCTTCATTGGCTATTCCAAGTTTTAAAAATGAAGTTTCGTCAATGGAATATTCTGCTGAAATATCAAATGAATTTCCATCTATACTTAGCGAGGAATTGTCTACAACGAAATTATTTAGCAACGAATCAAATTCAATTTTTAAATCCAAAGTCGCTTTTTGTTCTTTCAAAAAAGGACCATTTTTTGATTTAAAGGTCAATCCTTTAAAATAAGTAATCCCATCAATCTCAACGCTGTGGGTAGGTGCTGAAAAATCAGGACTTATTTCAATGTCACTTAAATTAAATTGAAAGGATTTTCCGTTTTGTTGATTTGTAATATCAATCTCAAAGTTATTGAAAGTAATTTTATCAAGATCTAGCTTTTTTAAGCTTGGAAGTTTTGCATTTTCTCCTTTGCTTGTAAAATTAAAATTCGATATTCCGTCTTTGTTTTTGAAAAGATGGAAACGACCATTCTCTATTTTCACTGCTCGAATTTTATATTCTTTTTTTATTAACTCCCATGGATGAAAGGACAAACTTAAACTTCCTAATTCTAAAACATTTGTTGATTCTCCATCCACTAAATCGCCTTCAATAGTGGTCTCTTCTAATTGGAAAGCAATCATCGGAAAGTCCTTGAAAAAATTCAAGTGATAATGATCAAAACTCAGCTTAATATTGGATTCTTTTTCGATGTAATCTGATGCCCATTCTGCTATTTCTTTTTGATCAGAAATTGCCAAGTAATAGCCAGTCCCTATTGCGATTGCAAGTAGAATAAACAGGATGATCAAAACTGTTTTATAAAATCGGCCTCCTTTTCTCAATCCTGGATCAGTCTTCGGCATCACGAAAAGATAGGAATTATTTTAGCAAAATGATATTGAAAATCACGCAAATATTTGAATTCAAACACAACGATCTGTACTAAAAAGAATATGGATACGAAAGTTATTTTAAATAAAAAAAAGTGTCTCAGAAACAAATCCTCTTCATTACAAGTCAAATATTAGACAATACACTCTGAATTGCTTTGTAAAAGCTTGATTTTGAGAAGTTTAATTTCTGGTATTTAAACTTTTAAAAAGGTAAAATGTTGCAAGAATATATTTTAAGTGACTAGAATTAAATTTACTTGGTGTTGCATTGTGTATACCTGTGGACTTTATTTGGTCGTTTAGCTTATTCAGAAAATTCAAAGGTTCATTAATTTTGTCTATCATAATATATATCTTCCGTTCTCAAAAATAAATAGAATGATGCATCACATTTCGATACTGTTTATAAGCCTCGTTTTTTTATTAGCTTGTCAGAATAATACACCTGAGGAAAGCCCCATGACTACCGCTTTATCTTCGGTTAAAGAAATAAAAACCCAAAGCTCAGCAGAACTCATTGAGAAGAAAAAGAAGTACGCTTTCGACAAACCTGAAAAGGTTGTAACCTTGTCTAATAAACTCGTAGAAATTTCTGGGATTTCAATGGATAGAGATCAAGAAAATCTCCTGGCCATTAACGATGAAAAAGGAGTGATCTACAAGATTGATAAAACTACTGGGAAAATTATTGATGAACACAAATTTCACAAATCTGGTGATTATGAAGGGATAGAAAGTACTGAAGAATTTATTTTTGTCGTAAAGAGTAATGGTACTATTTATAAAATAAAAAAATGGGGCAAAAAAGAAGATAAAACGATTGTGTTCAAAAATGAATTAAGCACCAATGATGACATTGAAGGTTTGGGGTTTTCACGTTCTAAAAATCAGTTGCTAGTAGCATGTAAAGGAAGAGCAAAGGATGGAAAGATAAACGAAAGATATGTGATGGCCTTTGATCTTGAGACAGAAAAAATGTTAAACAAACCTGTTTTGATTATAGATAGACAAGAAATTTACGCACGCCTCAAAGAAGAAAATGATAAACTCACTAGCCTGACTTTAAAGCCTGATTTCTCGCCTTCAGGTATTGCGGTCCACCCAAAAAAAGAGGATTGGTATGTTCTCTCTTCAGTCGGGAAGCAATTGGCCATTTATTCCTCTAAAGGCAAATTGAAGGATGTAATTTTACTTTCCAAAAAATTATACAAGCAACCAGAGGGAATCTGCTTCGATGCGAAGGGGAATATATACATCAGCACAGAGGGCAAAGGTGGAAAAGCTAAATTATTTTTTATTCCTAAAGCTTAAACAGCGTTAGTAGTCTTAAGCTATAAACCTTCTATTGATAACATTATTGATACAATAATAAATAGTAAAGGGCTGCTTCCTTAAAAGCAGCCCTTCATTTTTCATTTGGGAATAGTGGCCTTAATGGTATTCTAATAAGTACCTAACTAACGCGCAATTCTAATAAAATTATATCTGAAACTTATATTTTGTTGCTTTCTAAAAGTTAAAATGCTGCCTTTTTTGTTTTGAAGACGTCATTTTTTGAGTCAAAACCTACTTTTTATGGGTAAAATCCTCTGCAAAAAATCGTTTTATCCTTTTCATTCACTTAAACAAAAGGCAATTCTCTTCTTTTATGAAAATTTTAACCATATATAGGCCCTTATGGTGTAAGGATTTAAGCATTTGTGCCATAAAAAGCTTATATTGCGTATAATTCAATGAGTTTAATTTTTAGATGGTTCAGTTTTCTTCTTTTTTAAGAGTTCTTTTTCCCACCTTGAATTTTCTCAATTTCTTTACTATTCCTGTTCTTAAACAGGATTTTTAAATTTTTTATTAGATGAATATTTTCGTAGCAAAATTGAGTTTCGATACTCAAGATTCTGACCTTCAAGCAGCGTTTGAAGAATTTGGTCAGGTTGACTCAGCAAAAATCATTATGGACAAGTTTACAGGCCGATCAAAAGGTTATGGATTTGTTGAAATGGCTAATGATGATGAAGCAAATGCTGCCATTGCAGGTTTAAACGACCAAGAACTAGACGGTAGAACTATCGTTGTGAAAGAAGCAGAAGACAGAGGGAACAAACGCGGCGGAGGCGGCGGTGGAAGAGGTGGATTCAATCGCGGCGGAGGCGGCGGTGGTGGATATAATCGCGGCGGAGGCGGCGGTGGTGGATACAACAGTCGATACTAGAAAGAAATGATTTAATATCATAACAGAAAGAAAGCTCCTCAATAGAGGGGCTTTTTTTATGCTCAGAAGTAAGGTGAATTCTTGTTTTAACGAACTTTTTATACAATTCGTGTTGTTAGTGTCAGTAGACAAGATCAAAAAACATGAACAACAAGCATTTGAGTAAGTACTTAAGCCTTATTCTAAGACATCAGCCTCAAAAGTTGGGAATACAACTTGACAAGAACGGTTGGGCTAACCTGGAAGAATTGATTCTGGCAATGAAAGAGAAAGGAATGAATGTCGATTTGTTACAAATTGAAGACGTTGTCCTATCAAATAACAAACAACGCTTCAAATTAGACCTCCAAAACAACCGCATTCGAGCCAATCAAGGGCATTCTGTCCCTATAAAGCTAGATCTTGAAGCTGTCGAACCTCCATTGTATTTATTTCATGGAACTGCTTTAAAAAATTTAAGTAATATCAAACAAAAAGGCTTATTGAGAGGGGAGAGGAACCATGTTCATCTTTCTAGCGATGAGCAAACCGCTATTCAAGTAGGGGCCAGGCATGGAAAACCAGTCGTTCTAAAAATCAAAGCTTTGGAAATGGCGAATCAAAATATCTCATTTTTTTTATCAGAAAATAAAGTCTGGCTGACCAAATATGTTGGTCCAGATTTTATAGACAATATTTAAAATCTAATTCATAATCCTGTTCTTAGCTTATTTCCTTAACATTGTACTTTCTAGTCTGTTTAAAAGCATATGCCGTTAGTACTTCGGCGCATGTTTTTTATAAAATACTACAGCAATGTTATAAAACTGATATTCTTCTCTTAAAGCCTATCAAAACAATCTTTTTAATATTATAATTTTAACACTTTTAATATTATATAAAATTTTAATCTTATATATTTTATACATAAATTGCGGTCTAGTAGTAGTGTGATATATATCATACACTATACTAGCCTAATTGTGACAAAGTATTTAGATTTTACAACGTTACATTGTATCCCACAAACTGATATCTCCTAAAAACGACTAGTCCAAAGTCAAACAACAAAACAGCAACCGTCACTTAGCACGGCATGGTCAATTTATGTAATTTAAGCTCGATCGATATGTACTTAATCGTATAAAAACGGTCTGGCTATATGTATCTATATTGGATGTATTCATCACATTATAGACTTAAATAATATTTGTTTTTTTAATCCGGTTTATTTACCAAACACAACCCTCTATACTTATGAAGTACACACTACCGTTAATTGTTTTTTGCTTATTACTTTTTAATCAAAAAGTAGAAGCCCAAGGTTTCATCGATCTCAACTCGATGCTTGAAAACCTCAATGACCAAGAGCGAAATAGCATTTTCGATAATCTTGGCGACTTTGACCTCGTTGACTTACAAGAACTTCAAGACTGTGGCGTTCTAGATCAACTTTACAACCTTTTAGATGGCGAATTACCTGATGACCAACTAGGAGATCTTTTAACCACTCTTGACAACTCTGAAATTTATTTTGGTGATTTACTTCAAGATGTGCCAGGACTTGGTGATGCAGACATGGCGGCAATTGCAGCAGAATGTCAAGACATCATCGCAGCTTACCAAAACAATGATATTGAATTAGGTACAGCGCTTGATCAAGATGTAACTTTTGAAATTGCCGAGTTACCAATTGACTACAATCCTAACACTAATCCATTAATGGAAAACATGCAGGAAGGATTTAATGTTAATGAATTCAATCCTGAAACAGGAATTCAAGCTGTATTTGATCAGATTTTTGATGAATCTTTATTCTCTTCACTTGAAATCGCTTACGGAAGAAAAGAAGCAATGGTGACTTACTATGGTACGGACAAGCTCGCAAGTATGGAGAACGTTCAAGTTGTACGTGTTGGTACAGTTCCTGAATTTGACCAATTGTTTGAGCCTTACTGGTCTGGAACAATTAGTTGGACAGACAACAACTTTGGCTTCGTAACAGGAGGTGAAGGACAAACCATTACCAATAGTTTCAATCCTTTCGTTATGGAAGGTGAATTTGGTGTAATGTTCAATCCTGGTCTTACTATAGGCGGAATTCCAAATAGTAGAGTAATCACTCGTTTAGGTGTTGAAGCAGCGGCTTATATGCCTGCTCATATTGACCCTTATAATGAAAAATCTCTTAGCAATGTTGGAAAAACAACTGCTTGTGCACCACAACTAGGAACAGGATATGAAATCACTGTTGGAGATTTGACAACATGGATTCTAGGAACTGTAAGTTATGGTTTTACTAGTAACTGTCCTTACCCTTATTCAAATGTTAGATTCGAAGCAGGAGCCAGATTTGGAAATGCAGTGAATGTACGATACTCTCTAGGTCAGCAAAATTGGGCTGATGGAGACAACAAAAGAGTACAAACAAGAAATCAATTTACTGTTGGTTTGATAATCGATGAATTGTTCAACTAGGCAGTAAAAAGGTTGTGTATTTTACAATTTGGACTTTGAACGGATTTTTTGTCAATCCCTAAAGTTCCCTTTAACTAAAAACTAAAAAAGGATGGAAATATTAATTTATTTCCATCCCTTTCTTAGTTTATACCAACCTGTAGTACTATAAGTCTCTGAAAAAAAATTACTGTTTCACAACTGTGATTTTTTCAGTATTTACTGTGATTCCTTCTTCTGTAATTTCGAATAAATAAGGCCCTGCAGATAAACTGTTAAGGTCCACTTGCACCTGCTCAGAAGTGGTGCCTTGAGTTTTTAAACACTTTCCAGTAAGATCTTAAATACAGATGACTCTGCTTGCGTTGATGCGCCTAAAAACGAAGTGGACTTCTTTTTCTTTTGTTGTAGGGTTAGGAAAAACGGGAAGGTCGACCTTTTCACCTACATCACGCCTGCCTACCGTCGATTCACCTACCAAACCAAGTTAGGTCTTCCTTTTGGATTTTTTTCAAAAGTTATGACCTTTTAATTTTCATTAAAGACCACTACTAAATAAGGTCGCCTGATCGACTATCACAAGCAAATACTAAGGAATGCAAAATCAATAATAGGGAAAGAAGGCATAGATTATTGAATCAGTAAAGCTAATACGGTGGTAACCAAGGTCGAAAAGATTCCCAATAAGAAAATATTGAACGCGGTTCGGATTTTATGCATCTTGATGCCTAAGCGGCGTCCAACATAAAATAAATCTTGCGCTAGATGCGCTCTGACCAGATCATCTCTTGCTAGTCCTTCTCTAAGGTAATCGTAATACTGTCTAGACTCCATTTTATAGAAATTACCAAAAAAGAACGGACTCGGTTTGACATCTGGAGTAATTCCATGTCTTTTCTGATCAAAATCCGAGGGTTTTAAAACTTCTGTCGCTTGGTAAATCGTAAGGAAGCAAGTGATCATTAAAATGATCAAAGGGATATAAAGGAAGTTACTGACGATATAATCAATATTGGATAAAATCCAAGGGACCAAACCAGTAAGCATAATTGCATTAAGGGAAAGCAATACGTTGGCTTTACCATCGGCAATAGAAGTCAATTCAATATTATTCCGTTGAGTCGTACGGATAATATTGATGATCTTACTTGTTAATTTCGAATTTTCTTTTGATTCAGCTGCTCCAAAATCAAACTCTTTTTTACCTAATTTTACTTTTTTCTCTTCGGAGGTCACCCACATAAATTTTAATAATTAAACGCGGAAGATTTGTTAATCTTCTACTATGGTGAGGCCTAAATGGTCGGATATTCCAGCAGGAATCGATTCAGCAATAGATGGAATAGAAAGGTCTTTATAAAAAGATTGAAGGTAATTTTTAATCTCTAACCTTAATATGCCATTTAACTGCTTATTAGATTTCACCATCGCAAATATAACTTCTTTCTTCTCTTTATACAATTCGATGGACTTTGATAGATTATTAACTTCATTTGGATAGCCCAAATAAACTCTTTCTGTCAAAAGTTGTACACCTAATTTTTCACTTACACTTCCATAAGGAGGATTCACTAAACCAGTAAAATCAAAATCATAAGGAATGGCAATCAGCTTATCATCTTTAGCCATTATTTTTATATTTTTGGCCATTTTCAAACTCCAATCTACATTTCCTATTAAATATTGAAAAAGGGATACTTTTTGGATTTCTTCTAGTTCGTACTGCTCTTGTTTCAATCCAAATTCTTGTTCTACTTTTTCCAAATTCAACCTTGATCGAAGTTCAGCGGTATCTTCGATTACAAATGCCCATTGTTTGATTTTTTTATTGCTTTTGATGTCTTCGTAAGTAACTTTTAATAATTGGACTCTGAAGCTATAGTCAGACAACTGATTATAGATTTTGTAAGCCATATACTCTTTCAATAGTAGATTTTTAGCTTCAGCTTTATCATCAACGCAATAGTTAACCAATTTCAAATCATTGAATTTTGCAAACCCTGCCGCCTTCAAATCATCTTTGTCAAAATATATTTTCATAGGCGGAGTATCCGCGCAATTTAGTCGACGGTATTTACCTCTTAACCTCAATTTCGTATTCCAAACTTGTAGATTGCCTTTTGCATCAACAAAAGAAAATTGTGATGCATGCTTGTCTTCATTCCTCAAGTCGCCTGTTAGCGCTTCCATATCTACCTGTATGTTCACTTCTAATTCCTCAGTAAAAGTCATCGCATCAAAAATGCTTTGCTTTTTGCCATCAGCAAAAACATTAAATGGTAAAGAACAAACAAGCATTACTACCAAACTGCTCAAAACATAAACTTTATTTTTCATAACTAACCTTTTTAGAATTTCGGTATTGTTAACACAAAAATGCGCCTATTTTGTGCCTTTACCTAGTAAAAATGAGGTATTTTAGGGTAAAAAAGGGACAGTTCTATTAATTAAGTGTTAAAGAAATTTCTAATATTTCTTAATAATAAGGCTTTTTTAATCTAGTTTTTACAATTATTGTTTGGTACTGAAGATAGTAACAAAAGAAGATTTGCTTAATATAAACAGAACAAAATTGTAATATCGAACAAGAAAATCATGTATTGAAAGAGGAGTGGGGTGAAAATTAAAATGCAGATTTGGATCTAATTTTTAATCGACCAATATTTGTTTTCTGAATTCTCCAGGGTTTAAACCTGTATATTTTTTGAAATACTTTACAAAGTTTGTTGTTTGATCAAATCCTGTTTCGAAGGCGATTTCTTTGATAGAGTAGGAGGTGTTCATTAGCAGTCGTTTGATCTCAATGATTAAAAAATCATTGATGTATTGCTTTGCTGTTTTTCCGAGAATTTCTTGAGTGATTCGATTTAGTTTTTTACTTGAGATAAGCATTTTCTCAGAATAATAATTCACTTTTCTGGACTCCAAAATATGGCCTTTTAAAAGCGTTTGGAAACGTAAATATTCTTCATGATATTTCGATTTGGGAGCTAAGGATTGATTCCTTTTCCTGATGCGCTCAGCCATACAAAGGAAAATTCGCAAGGAGGAATGGATTATTTCTTCAGATAATGAATCCTCAGGGGAGTCAAATTCTATTTTTATTTTTTTGACCAAATTGTGAAATACCGAGAGCTCTTTTTCTTCCAACTGATAAACAGGAGGGTAGAGGTGGTAATTATAAAGACTCAAGCTTTTCATTAAGTTAGAGCTTGTATTTCCTTTTGATAAAAACTCTTCTGTAAATAATAAGAAATACGCTTCTCGTTTTAAATTCATCTCAAAAGCGTGAACCTGTTCTTTTGAAATAAATATTACACTGCCTTTTTCGTATCTGTATTTCTTAAAATCGATATAATGATATCCTTCTCCTTCCAGAATAAATAAGATAGAGTAAAACTTGATGCGGTGTGGTAGAAATGGATTGTGATCTTGGTCTGTATTAAATAAACTTTCTCGATTGCCCACAATCTGAAAACCAAATTCCTTGCGGTGAATCTGGACTAAATCAACAGTAGGTATTTGAGCGTCTAATTTCATGGCTTGAAGATAAGAATAGTTTTGTTGGTTGTGAAGAAGTAAGGTTTACTTTAAACCACTTACTTAACATAAGATTAATTATAGGCGTTTCGTTAATACAAAATTCACGTAGAACATTCCTTATGTTGAAATTGCTTTTGCTAGATTCAAAAACTTTTGCAAAGTCGGATTGTTGTTGTCTTTTTTCCATGACATAAATAATGTTGTCCGTTGCGGAATATTTTTTAGCTCAATGAATTTTACTTTTAGATCGTAGCCTGTTTGTAATGACGTTGGTATAATCGCTGCGCCAAAATTATTTTCGACCAGTTTAAAAATTGTATTCGCATGTACCGTCCTGTGAGATATGATTGGCGAAAAACCGCTGTCTTCGAATATACTCATAACCTTAGAATGATATGCCGGGCTATAGCTTCTTTCAAAAAAGATAAATGGCTCTGCTTTCAATTGTCCTAGATTTTCAAAAGATTTTTTTGTTAGCTTATGGCGCTTCGGTAAGACCAATGAAAAGGTCTCTTTCCATATTGATTGCACATTCAACGTTCTGGGTACCTGATTCAAGCGAATAAAACCAATGTCTAGATCTTGATTGACCAATGCGTCAATTTGCTTGTAATTATTCAGCTCTTCTAAGGTGAAATGAATATTGGGATATTCCTTATTAATTGCAATCAGCAGCTCTGGCAAAACGTTGTGCATTGCTGATCCT
>CALIAG010000527.1 GCA_938041325.1 uncultured Saprospiraceae bacterium
TGGATAAACTTCAAATAATTGCATAAGTTTTATTTTAAAATGCTACAGCTTTTAAGCCAAGTCCTGTTTTTTGATTTAAACCAAAAGAAAGATTCATGTTCTGAATTGCTTGGCCGGAAGCGCCTTTTATTAAATTGTCAATCATAGAAATGATCAATACTTTATCTTCGTGTTTTTGTAGGAATAGAATACAATTGTTGGTATTGACTACTTGTTTTAAACTAGGGTTTTGCGGAGTAAGGTGGACAAATGGCGCTTTTTCATAAAAGCTTTGATAGAGATCAATTAATTGTTTTTCTGTTTGGTCCGTTTTTGTGTAAATGCTGGCATAAATTCCTCTGGAAAAATTACCTCGAACGGGAAGGAAGTTTATCCGTGGAACTGGGGACTTCTGCAATTGATTGAGGCTCTGATTTATTTCTCCCAAGTGCTGATGCTCGAATGCTTTGTAAATTGAAACGTTGTTGTTTCTCCAACTAAAATGACTGGTGTCTGTAGGGTTTTGCCCAGCGCCAGTTGATCCGGTAATAGCGTTGACATGAATTTCTTCTTGCAGTAAATTTTTATTTGCTAAAGGCAGCAGACCCAATTGGATACAAGTAGCGAAGCATCCGGGATTGGCAATAGAATCACTTTTTGAAATTGCTGATTGATTCAATTCGGGTAAACCATAAACAAAAGGATTCCCTTCTTCTTTCAATCTGAAATCTCTACTTAAATCTATGACCTTTACCGCTTTCGGAATTTGATTTTCGCTTAAAAATGTTTTGGATCTCCCATGGCCCATACACAAGAATAAAACATCAACAGCAAAATCTATTTTTTTACAAAATTTCAAATCTGTTAAACCAATTAAATCTTGATGAACTTCATAAATCAACTTTCCGGCTTGGCTATTGGAATGGACAAACGAAATTTCGACATCGGGATGGTATTGCAATAGTCTCAGCAGCTCTCCACCGGTGTAACCTGCGCCTCCTATTATTCCTGCCTTGATCATAGTGCTGCTTTTTTTGAATGAACGGAATGGTATATTTTACTTTGATTGGCTAATATTTTCGTGAAACCTCTGACGTCTTCGCCTGACCAGCCTTTATTCATTTCACCATAAGAGCCAAATTTTGCAGCCATCAAATCATTCTCGGATTCTATGCCTTGAATATTAAATTGGTAAGGCTTTAATTCAACGAATACTTTGCCACTGACTTTGCTCTGCGTGTCTTCTAGAAAAGTTTCGATATTTCTCATCACTGGGTCAAGATATTGGCCTTCGTGCATCAACATTCCATACCATTCTGCCAATTGACTTTTCCAATATTGCTGCCATTTTGTTAAGCAATGTTTTTCAAGCAAATGATGCGTTTTTATAATGATCAATGGAGCTGCTGCTTCAAAACCAACTCTTCCTTTTATTCCGATTATGGTATCACCTACATGAGTGTCTCTGCCAATTGCATATTGACTGGCAATGGCATTTAATTTCTGAATCGCTTTTATCGGGTGCAATTTTTCATCATTAATTCCTACTATTTCCCCTTTCTCAAAAGTCAAACTGATTTCTTGATTTCCTTCCTTTTTTAATTGAGAAGGAAAAGCATTTTCTGGCAAAGACTTGTTGGAGGTAAGGGTCTCTTCGCCTCCAACACTTGTTCCCCAAATTCCTTGATTGATAGAATATTTTGCTTTTGCCCAATTCATTGCAACACCATGTTTTTCCAAGTAGTCTACTTCTTCCTGTCTTGATAGTTTTTGATCCCGGATAGGAGTGATGATTTGGATGTCGTCGCCTAATATTTCAAAAGCTAGGTCGAAACGTACTTGATCATTACCAGCTCCCGTGCTACCATGTGCAATGGATTTAGCGCCGATCGTATTTGCATGATTGATAATGGCCAAAGCCTGAAATACCCGTTCTGCACTCACGGATAATGGATAAGTGTTATTCCGCAAAACATTCCCATAGATTAAAAACCGCAGACAATCTTTGTAATACTGCTCAGTTACTTCTATTAAAGTGAAGGAGCTTGCACCAAGTGCGTAAGCTTTTTCTTCAGCTTCTTTAGCATCTTCTTTCGAAAACCCACCTGTGTCAACCATCACCGCATGGACCTTCAGGCCGTGTTCGATCGTCAAGTATTTTATACAATAAGAAGTGTCTAATCCACCACTATAAGCCAATACAACTTTATTGTTCTCCATGATTATTTGTTTTTAGGTTTTCGAAAATGTCTATTGAATCCTTGTCTAAATCAGGCGCTTCCTCCTTTGAAGGAGCTAGCATTCCGGTACATAAGCAAAGCTTTTTATCATTGCGGGTCAGTACATCGTAGTTGGGACAGCTTTTGCAACCATTCCAAAAAGTAGCATCTTGCGTCAGTTCAGAAAAAGTGACCGGTTGGTATCCGAGTGAAGTGTTGATCTTCATAACAGGCAAAGAAGTAGTAATGCCAAAAACTTTTGCGGACGGATAAAGCGATCTAGCTAAGTAAAAAGCGGCAGCTTTTATTTTTTTTGCGAGACCTTTTCGTTGAAAATCTGGCGCAACAATTAAACCGGAGTTGGCAACATACTTCGCATGGTCCCAACCTTCGATATAACAAAAGCCCGCAACAGTTTCATTTTGCAATGCAATGACGGCTTTGCCAGCCTTTAGTTTTTCGGCAATGTATGCTGCGTCTCTTTTGGCGATACCAGTCCCCCTTTTGAAAGCAGCAGCTTCAATTAAATCGCAAATGGTTTGCGCATGTTTTACATGAGACGAATTCGCCACATTAATCGTAATAGACATCTTAAAAAATTTAATTTTAAAATGAGATTGATCTATTAATCAACCGTGATTATAAATTCTGAAATTGTATTTGAAAATGGAGAAGAGATAAGCTCCTCCGGGTCGGAGTAAAAGGGTTAGCTACGCACAAGGCGACGACGAATAACAACACGACGAGTTGCTTCGAATGAAGCATTCGATGAAGAGAAAGAATTATATGTATCGTGTTTTTTCACTTAAAATATTCGTAATTTATTAATAAATATAGATTGTATTTGAGGATTTTACAAATCATTTGAAAGTTTTATGAAAAAAATAAATTCGGATGAACTGTTTATATGGAAGAAATCAACAGAATCTATTCGCAGAATAGTATTGAAAAAAAAGGGTACAGATTTGAAAAGAAATTAAATACTGGAACGCGATTGAATTTTGAAATTAAATATCAAAATAAAAAAATGAAAATGGATTTGGCTGGTTTTGTTTTTCAATCAAAGCTTCTAAGACTTTGTATGATCTTGTTTGTATGGACCTTTATTTGTCGGAATGCAGCTACTTATTTTTGACATTTACAAAAGTTATTGTCTATATTTGCACCACGACGCATCAAAACGTATTGTCGAAATAAAAAGAAAAATCAAAAATGTTTAAATCAATTATGCATCGCCATTGTTTCTCTATGAAATACCACATACGGTAGTTGGTGATCTGATTGTTATCATAAAAGATACTAAAGGAGGCTTACCATATAATCGGGTAAGCCTTTTTTATTTTAAGAAATTTAGAAATGACACGAATAAAAGTTGCTGTACAGAAATCGGGAAGGTTGTTAGATGATTCCTTAAATATTCTCAAAGAATGCGGAATCAATATAGACAATGGGAAAGACCAGTTGCGGGCTTCCGCAAGAAATTTTCCATTAGATGTATTGTATTTGAGAAACTCAGATATACCAAAATATGTTGAAATGGGGGTCGCAGATATAGGAATCGTTGGTGAAAATTTGATTGTAGAAAAAGGCAGATCCACAAAAAAAGTATTGGATTTAGGTTTCTCGAAATGCAGACTTTCTATTGCCGTTCCTAAAAACGTGAACTACTTAGGGCCTACTTATTTAGATGGAAAAAAAATTGCCACTTCTTACCCGAATACCCTTCAACAATACCTTGATAAAAATGGACTGAAAGCAGAAATTCATGAAATTTCAGGTTCTGTTGAAATCGCTCCAAATATAGGTTTAGCAGATGCAATTTGTGATTTAGTCAGTTCAGGAAGTACGCTTTTTAAAAATGGTTTGGAAGAAAAAGAAATCATTTTAAAATCACAAGCCTGCATTATTTCTAATCAAAAGTTAAACACCAACGCTCAGGAAATTCTGGATAAATTAATTTTTAGATTGAAATCTGTACTCGAAGCAAGACACAATAAATATTTGTTGATGAATGCTCCAAATGAATCCATTGAAAAAATAATAGAAGTGTT
>CALIAG010000528.1 GCA_938041325.1 uncultured Saprospiraceae bacterium
ATGGGCTTTGCTGGGGAGAAGAATTATTATGGGAATGAAACAGCAATTTTGGTGCAAATTGAAATCGATTTACAAGATGGAAGCAAAGAAATTATTCTGTCAGATGAATCTTGGAAAGTTGGAAATGGACCGATATTAGAATCTGATATTTATAATGGAGAAAAATATGATGCACGAAAAGAATTTAAAGCCTTTTCCAGTTCTTCATTTGATGATGGAAAATGGAAAAATGCTGTTGTATTAACGAGTCCCGACATTAGCATAGTTGCGCCAGATGGGCCGATTGTCAAAAGGCATGAGATTTTAAAACCAAAAGAAATCTTAACTACACCGAAAGGAGAAAAAGTAATTGACTTTGGCCAAAATCTCGTTGGAAGAATACGCATGAAGGCTACCGCTCCGAGTGGCACAACTATTAAAATTGAACACGCCGAGATCCTTGACAAAGACGGCAACTTTTACACTGAAAATCTACGTGCAGCTTTACAATTGGTTGAATACACTTTCAATGGAAAAGGAATAGAAGAATATGAACCCAAATTCACTTTTCAGGGCTTCAGATATATTAAAGTAGAAAATTTTCCGGGAGAGATTTCTGAAAGTAACTTCGAAGCTGTAGTCATTCATTCTGATATCGGAAAGGCAGGACATTTTGAAAGCTCAGAACCACTCATAGATCAACTTCAACACAATATCATCTGGGGACAAAAAGGCAACTTTTTAGATGTACCTACTGACTGCCCGCAAAGAGATGAAAGAATGGGCTGGACCGGAGATGCTCAAGCCTTTTCCCGGACGGCTGCATTCAACGGCCATGTAGCAGGTTTTTTTACAAAATGGCTGAAAGACTTAAGTCTTGATCAGTTGGAAAATGGAGCAGTGCCATTTGTGATTCCAAATGTACTTGGGGAGAACTCAGTAAGCGCAACGGGTTGGGCGGATGCCGCGACCATTATCCCTTGGAATATGTATCTGGCTTATGGTGACATTCGTTTTCTTTCCAATCAATATGATGGAATGAAAAAGTGGATCGATTATATGATGAATGAAGCAGGAGAGGACTTGCTTTGGGATACAGGATTCCATTTTGGAGATTGGTTGTTTTATAGTGTAAATGATGATAGAATGGGGGTGTCAGCAATCACAGATCGATATTTCTTAGCACAAGCTTTCTTTGTACATTCCGTAGAAATAATGAAGAAAACAGCCACCGTTTTAAATAAGCCCGCAGATATAGAATATTATACAAATTTACATAAAAAAGTATTGAAAGCATTTCAAAATGAATACGTCACATCTGGTGGACGTTTGGTGTCGAGTACGCAGACTGCTTATGTCCTTGCCTTGGAGTTTGATCTACTACCTGAACACCTCAGAGCACAAGCAGTAGAGCGTTTAGTTTCCAATATTAAAGGCTATAGAAATCACATTACGACCGGTTTTTTAGGAACACCACATATCTGCCACGTTTTAAGTGATCATGGCCATGAAGAATTAGCGTATACTTTATTGCATCAAGAGTCTTATCCTTCTTGGTTGTATCCCGTAAAAATGGGCGCAACAACAATTTGGGAAAGATGGGATGGGATTAAACCTGATGGATCTTTGCAGGAAAAAGGCATGAATTCATTCAATCATTACGCCTACGGAGCAGTAGGAGATTGGATGTATCGAGTGGTTGCCGGCATTGATATTGATGAATCAAATCCAGGCTATAAAAACATCAAAATACACCCAAGGCCTGGAGGTAAATTCTTAAAAGCAAAAGCGACCCACCAATCCGCATATGGAGACATAGAATCTGGATGGGAATTAGAAAATGGTTTATTAAAAGTGTTTGTTCAAATTCCACCGAATACAACTGCAGATGTCATATTGCCATTTGCACGATTAGCACAAGTTCAGGTCAACGGCAAAGACCTAAAGAATACAAAAGGCATCACCAATTCAAGACAAATAGGAAACGAAGTATCGCTACAATTAGGCTCCGGAAGCTGGTCTTTTGAATATGAGTCAAATGGCTTTACTGGCAAACAAGTTCTTTTTACCTTGGAATCTACAATTGAAGATTTAATGAAAAATAAGGAAGCGAAAAATATCTTAGCAGAATATTTCCCAGAGATTACCAATCATGCTTATTTGGATCGTATAAAAAACCTATCTATCCCAAAAGCAATCGACGATTACATTATCCTTCCTTCGCCGGAGAAATTGGAACGTTACGAAGTAGCAATTAAGAAAATTAAGTAAAGTAAAAAGTCCAAAAGACTCACGAACTACCGAAAACCAAAAGACTCACGAACTACCGAAAACCAAAAGACTCACGAACTACCGAAAACCGAAAGACTCACGAACTACCGAAAACCAAAAGACTCACGAATTACCGAAAACCAAAAGACTCACGAACTACCGAAAACCATCCTTCCTACCTCAACTCCCGCCTCAAAATCTTCCCAACATTCGTCTTAGGCAAGTCCTTCCGAAACTCTACTTCCCTCGGAACCTTATACCCAGTCAAATTCTCCCGACAATAAGCAATCAGCTCATCCTTCGTCAATGATTTATCTTTTTTTACAACAAATATTTTCACCACTTCTCCAGATTTCTCATCTGGCAAACCAATCGCCGCCACTTCTAAAACCTTTTCATGGCCAGCCACAACATCTTCTATTTCATTCGGATAAACATTAAAACCTGAAACAAGAATCATATCTTTTTTACGATCTACAATTTGGAAATACCCACCTTCTTGCATCAGTCCAATATCACCAGTAAATAACCATCCATCTGTTGTCAAAACATTACGAGTCTCTTCAGCCCGATTGTAATAACCTTTCATCACTTGCGGCCCTTTGACTTGTATTTCTCCAATTTCTCCTTGCGGCAAAGGCTGCCCTTCATCATTGACGATCCTAACATCTGTAGAGGGAACCGGAATTCCTATGGTACCTAACCTTCCCGAACCATCAATCGGATTTGTAGATACAACTGGCGAAGCTTCTGTCATGCCATAACCTTCGGATAAATCACAGCCAGTTACTTCTCTCCATTTTAATGCCACCGCATTCTGAACCGCCATTCCACCTCCGACTGCTGCTCTCAGCTTACTAAAATCCAACGCTCCGAAATCTTTGTTATTGACTAAACCATTAAATAAGGTATTGACACCAGTCATTAATGTAATTGGGTTTTCTTTAAAAGCTTTTACGATGGTAGATAAATCTCTTGGATTAACGATCAAAACCGTTCTAGTTCCAATACTCATCAAAGCCAGACAATTGACTGTAAAAGCAAAAATATGATACATCGGAAGTGGAGACAACGCGACTTCTTTGCCGTCTACCAAAAAAGGCATCATTGAAGCTCGGATCTGAGTCATGTTGGCCACGAGGTTTCTGTTGGTCAACATCGCTCCTTTGGATACACCTGTAGTTCCACCTGTATATTGCAATAGAATAACATCGTCTTTTTTACCTTGGTGTTTATTCAATGTAAATTTCTTGCCTTGTGCCAAAGCTTCCTTAAAAGAAACAGTATTGGGAATGTTGTATTTTGGAACCATCCTCTTGACATTTCTAACTACAAAGTTTACCATCGTTCCTTTCATCGTTCCAAGCAGTTCTCCGATACTTGTGACAATAACCGCTTTGATTGTAGTCTGGCCAATAACTTTTTCAAGATTAGCTGCAAAGTTCTCTGCAATGACGATTGCTTTGACCCCACTATCCTTAAATTGATGCTCCATTTCTCTAGGGGTATAAAGAGGATTCGTATTGACAATGACCAATCCGGCTCTCAATGCTCCAAATAGTGCAATAGGATATTGCAGCATATTAGGCATCATAAGGGCAATTTTATCTCCAGGCTCAAGTCCTCTTGAAGCCAAGTAGGAACCAAATTGTTTTGAATAAGTATCGATCTCCCCAAAAGTCAGGGTTTTCCCCATACAAGTAAAAGCGCCTTTGCTTTTGTATTTTGTCAGCGTCTCTTCAATCATATCAACCAAGCACTCGTAGGCATCTGCGTTGATGTTTGCCGGAATTCCAACAGGATAATTTTTTAACCAAGGACGATCATCACTCATGTTCTTTAATTTTTTTGCAAAATAAATATTTAGACACAAACTTGGAATACTAAAAAGGAATATGCTCCATATTTCTCTATTAGATCACGAAAAAACAACTCAAATTCAAACTAATTTCCTTTTTTTAACCTAAAGCATTGATAATCAATAAAGAAGGAGACGAATTAAATTTGGTCTAAATGTTTTATAAATTATAAAAAACCCTTACCTTTGCACCGCTAAAAAATATTCCTTAATCCGTTTGTTTCAAGTATTCGATTTAGCACTGTTAATCAGGCGAATATTAAAAGACAAACTACAAAACAGGATTCTTTATGTCTGATGAAAAGAATCTAAACGAAGAAACCAAAGCAGAGGTTTCTTCTACTGACCAACCAAAGGCGCCAAAAGTTCCAAAACCGCGAACTAAACCCAATGCGCCTGCTGCAGCCACTGAAGAAGTAGCTCCAGAATCAATTTCCTTAGAAGAATTAAATCCAATTGTTGTTGACAATACTCCACATGATGAGTTTGACTGGGACGATGCGGATAAACATTCTTTGCCTTACAGTGAAAAGGAAATCGCAGATTATCTAGCTCAATACGAATCTACTTTAAACCGGGTTTTAGTAAATGAAATCGTTTCGGGTAGAGTAAGTGCCATCAATGCAGGTGATATCGTTTTAGATATCAACTACAAATCAGATGGTTTGGTTTCTCTTTCAGAATTTAGAGATATACCAGATCTTGCTGTAGGTGATCACGTTGATGTATATGTAGAACAACAAGAGGATGAAAGAGGACAATTAATTTTGTCTCGTCGTAAAGCTAAGTTATTAAGAGCTTGGGAGAATATTGTTGATTCTTACGAAAATGGTACTGTTATAAAAGGAACCATTATCCACAAAACAAAAGGTGGACTTATTGCTGATACAGGTGGATTGGAAACATTCTTACCAGGTTCGCAAATTGATATCAAACCTATCATCGATTACGATGCATATGTTGGTAAAACAATGGAATTCAAAGTTGTTAAAATCAACGAAGCCATTAAAAACGCAGTTGTCTCTCACAAAGCACTTATCGAAAGTGATTTGGCAGAACAAAGAGAAGCGATTATTGGTAGCCTAGAAAAAGGACAAGTATTAGAAGGTCTTGTTAAAAATATTACAGACTTCGGTGCATTCCTTGATTTGGGTGGTGTTGATGGACTTCTTTATATAACTGATATTTCATGGGGACGTATTTCTCACCCAAGTGAAATATTAGCTTTAAACCAGAAAATCAATGTTGTTGTTCTTGATTTTGATGAGAACAAAAAACGTATTTCTCTAGGTTTAAAACAACTTCAACCACATCCATGGGAAGTATTAGACGCAGAAGTGAAAGAAGGATCAAGTGTGAAAGGTAAAATCGTCAATATAGAAGACTATGGTGCTTTCCTTGAAATCTTTCCAGGTGTTGAGGGCTTGATTCACGTTTCAGAAGTTACTTGGAGCAATCAACCAATCAATGCAAGAGAGCATTTCAAACTAGGACAAGAGTATGAAGCAAAAGTTGTTACTGTAGATAGAGAAGACCGTAAGATGTCTCTTTCTATCAAACAACTTTCGAAAGATCCTTGGAGTGAAATCGAAAATGGTTATCCAGTAGAAAGCAGACACACAGGAGTTGTGAAAAACCTTACTCCATATGGTGTATTTGTAGAATTGGAAGAAGGAATTGGAGGTATGGTTCATATCTCGGATTTGTCTTGGACAAAACGATTCTCTCACCCTTCTGAATTTACAAAAGTTGGTAACGACATCGACATCGTAATTTTAGATATTGATAAAGACAACCGTAAACTTTCTCTAGGACACAAACAGATTGAAGAGAATCCTTGGGATACTTTTGAAAATGTTTTCCCAATCGGTTCATACCACCAAGCTACTATCCTTAGACGTGATGATAGAGGTGCAATCGTTCAATTGCCTTATGGACTTGAAGCATTTGCGCCAATCAAACATGTGAAAAAGGAAGATGGCAAATTGGCAGATGTTGATGAGGAATTAACAGTGAAGGTTATCGAATTTAACCGTGATGACAAACGTATTTTAGTTTCGCACTTAAGATATCTTGATGATATCAAAAAAGAAGCGGACGATACAGTACGTAAAGAAAAGACGGTTGAAAGAACTCAAACTAGAAGTAATGTTTCTAAGCAAAACTCAAAAGTAGAAAGAACTACTCTTGGAGAGCTTGCTGGATTTTCTGATTTGAAACTTCAATTGGATGGTGATGCAAAACCAACACCTCCGCCACCTGCACCTAAAAAAGAAGAGCCTGCTAAAGTTGAAGCAGTTAAAGTTGAAGCTCCTAAAGTAGAAGCAGTTGTTGAAGAAGTTGAAGAGGTAGAGGAAATCGAAGAGATTGAAGAAATTGTGGAAGAAGTAGTTGAAGTTAAAGAAACACCAGCTGCTGCAGATGACCTTAAAAAGATTGAAGGCATCGGCCCAAAGATTTCTGAACTTTTGACGAATGCAGGAATTGCTACTTTTGCTACACTTGCTACTTCTGATCCAGAAAAGATCAAAGAGATTTTGGCTGAAGCAGGAAATAGATACAAAATGCATGACCCAACTACATGGCCGCAACAAGCAGAATTAGCTGCTGCCGGAAAATGGGACGAGCTGAAAGTATTACAAGATAGATTACAAGGAGGAAAAGAATAAACCTATTCCTAACCTTAGAGAATATAAATCCTCGGTCAGATTCTGGCCGGGGATTTTTTGTTCAAGGTTTGTTAGAATTTATTAGATTTAAACATATTTTGGAAAAACGAACTATGAACGAAGTCTAGCTGCTGGCTAGAACGTGAGCTTTTACGCAACGAACTTCCAATTCCGATGAACCTGACAAAACGAATGTTTGCTCTTTTCTAAAAAAGATAATCACAACATGGGCGCGATAGCCTATAAATTTTAACCGCTGAAAAAAAAAATAACAAATGAAGACGCTATCTTATTTTCTTTTCGCTTTCTTTTTTACATTAATTTCTTGCTCTAATGCCAGTGTGGATTCTAAAGCCACAAATTCAGATAGTAATAAAGACGGAGTCGTTTCGGCAACTCAGTTTGAAAAACAACTTCAAAATAATTGGACCCTTATAGATGTTCGAACACCAGATGAGTTTAATGCGGGGCACATAGAAAAAGCAATAAATCACAATTTTTACGATGATAATTTTAGCAACCAATTCGCCCAATACGATAAGAAAAAACCTGTAATGGTATATTGTAAGTCAGGGGGCAGAAGTGGAAAAACATATAAGATACTTAAAGACATGGGGTTTTCTGAAGTATATGACTTGCAGGGCGGCTATTCCAAATGGCCAAAAAAATAGGCTCAAAACACAAATAGACTCATTTTTGTTTAATCTTTTTGCTTTAAATATTAAAATAAGAAGCCAAACATTAAACAAAATGGACAAATCCCTGTTTTTTTGATGTTCATTTTTATTCATTTACTCCAATATCATAAACTGAGTGCCAAAGAAAGTAATTGTTATAGGATCTGGGTTTGCAGGATTAGCTGCGGCTTCTTGCTTAGCTAAGGAAGGTTATTCGGTTACTATTCTTGAAAAAAATAGTAGCCCGGGAGGACGTGCGCGTAAATTTACCAGCGCCGGATTTACTTTCGACATGGGGCCTAGCTGGTACTGGATGCCAGAAGTCTTTGAAGAGTACTTCGCACATTTTAATAAAACCCCTTCCGATTATTATCAACTCACAAGATTAGACCCTTCTTATAATATCTTTTTTGGAAAGGATGACAAAATGGAAGTTCCAGCTGATATGGAGCAATTGTGCCAAATGTTTGAATCGCATGAAAAAGGATCGGCTGAAAAATTAAAGCACTTTTTAAAAGAGGCAAAATATAAATACGAAGTTGGAATGCAAGACTTCGTTCGCAAACCAGGAAATTCAATTCTCGAATTTGCAGATATAAGAGTAGTGAAAAGCCTCTTCCGATTGCAAATGTTCCAATCAATGGCTAGCCATGTAAGGAAGCTTTTTAAAAATGAAAAACTAATTCAATTATTGGAATTTCCCGTTTTGTTTTTAGGCGCCACACCAGAAAACACGCCCGCACTTTATAGTTTGATGAATTATGCGGACATGTCTTTGGGGACATGGTACCCTATGGGGGGAATGTTCAAGGTGATTGAAGGTATGGTAAGCTTAGCGAAAGAACTTGGCGTCGAAATTAAAACCGATCACGAAGTAAAACAGATTTATGTTCCAAACGGCAATGCAAAAAAAGTGATCACAGATCACGGAGAGTTTGAGGCAGATGTCATTATTGGAGGAGCAGACTACCACCACGTTGAACAAGACTTATTGGAAATAAATAAAAGAGATTATTCAGAAGCATATTGGGATAAACGGACAATGGCACCTTCTTCATTATTGTTTTATTTAGGTGTAAATAAAAGAGTAAAGAATCTACATCATCACAATTTATTTTTCGATGAAGATTTCAAAAAGCACGCTATAGAAATTTACGATGATCCTAAATGGCCTGAGAAACCATTGTTTTATGTTTGTTGTCCGTCTCAAACGGATGATAATGTCGCTCCGGAAGGTTGCGAAAATATTTTTGTATTGATTCCTTTGGCTCCTAACTTAGAGGATACAGAAGAAATGAGAGAGAAATACTATCATATGGTAATGGATCGGCTTGAAAATATTACAGGACAACAGATTAAGGAGCATGTCGTTTTCAAAAGATCTTACGCACACAAAGATTTCGAAAAGGATTATCATGCATACAAAGGAAATGCATATGGCTTGGCAAATACATTGTTTCAAACTGCTTTTTTAAAACCAAGACTAAAAAGCAAAAAAGTAAAAAACCTTTTTTATACAGGACAGCTTACAACTCCAGGTCCTGGAGTTCCGCCTTCATTAATTTCTGGCCAAGTAGTGGCAAAAGAAGTTCAGAAGTTATATGCATTATAAAACACAATAGCGGCTATGAAAGAATTATATGACAATACATGCATGGAGTGTGCTCAATTAATAACTCAGAGATACAGCACGTCGTTTTCGATGGGGATTAGGGTTTTTGATAAAAAATATAGGGCGCCGGTTTATGGCATATATGGTTTTGTTCGATTTGCCGACGAGATTGTAGATACATTTCATGATTTTGATAAAAAACTATTATTGGATAAGTTTCGAAAAGACACTTATCAAGCTATTGAAGATAAAATCAGTTTGAATCCGGTATTGCATGCGTTTCAATCGGTAGTAAATAAGTATGGTATAGAATCAAATCTCATAGATGCTTTTCTAGATAGCATGGAAATGGATCTTCATTTTAATAATTACGAAGACCATTTATACAAGAAATATATTTATGGGTCAGCAGAAGTGGTTGGCTTAATGTGTTTAAAAATTTTTTGCAAAGGAGATATAGAGAAATACAATGAATTGGAATCCTCTGCCTGTGCTTTGGGATCTGCTTTTCAGAAAATAAACTTCTTGAGAGATATGAAAAGTGATTTTGATGAAAGAGGAAGAGTTTATTTTCCAGGAGTTGATTTCAATCATTTTACCAATGAGGACAAAGTTTTAATAGAAAATGATATAAAAGCAGATTTTGATCATGCCTATAGTGGTATTGTACGCTTGCCAGATGGAGCCAGGTTCGGAGTTTATTTAGCGTATGTCTATTATATCAATCTATTCAAAAAAATTAAAAGAGCAACCGCAGCAAAAGTAAAAGAAGAAAGAATTAGAGTCAACGATACTAAGAAAGTTTATCTATTATTTAGTTCTGCCGTTAAAAGCCGATTGAACATGCTCTAGGTCTAAATCATTTCAACATGAATATAACATTGAGGAATTTATTGGTCCTACTTCTGCCGGTAATCGCAGTTACCGTTCTTTGGCTATCTCAAATGGTACAACAAAACAATTTACTTTTTGAAGTGCCATCTCTCTTCTTAGTACCGTTCTTTGAAACCAAATATTTATATCTACTTCTTCACCTATTTACGTTAATCCCAATCTTTGCTTTAAGTTTTGATAAGAAGGTTCATTTTTATAAAAAGTGGAAATACCTTTTTCCGGCAATAGGGATTGTTGCA
>CALIAG010000529.1 GCA_938041325.1 uncultured Saprospiraceae bacterium
GTCATTTATATCATTTTCACCACAATAAAAAAAGATCAATCTTGGATTGTATTTATAAACGATGCGCTCTCCGTAGGCCAATACTTCTGGAATGGTCGAACCTCCAAAACCTCTATTCAAAACCGGATATGGGGACATGTCTTCGGCTAAGCTTTTCCACATTCTGATACTTGAACTGCCAACAAACAAAATTTCATCCTTCGGAATCCCATTGATAGAATCCTGTTTTTCAAAAGCGAGGATTTCCTTTTCAAATCTATCCAAATCAATAGAATTTTGCATGCCCGTCATGGCTGCACCACTTATTGGCGGACTGGTAGATTCATTTTTACAGGCAAGAATGCTAATTAGTAGAAGTATAGGAAAGTAAAATTGGATTTTCATAATATGTTGATTGTTTGCTTGTTTTACTCCAAATTTGAGGACATTGAACACAAAATAATTTTTTTCTTGGGGAATGTGCAATATTTTAAGTTTCAAAAAGTCTTTACAATGAGTGCTAGGCCAAAAATAACCTATAGTATAATTGCTGAGTCTTTTACCCTAACTCTTCCTTATTTTATCGTTCAAGCCAACGAGGATTAAACTCAAAAATAAGTCGATTTAGAATAAAATCCTTCACCAATTAATATTAGGCCATTTATGTCCCAGCACTAACACAATCAAAATTGAAATCCTCTCGTAAGTAATCGATAGAATTACTTAAGTAGTTTACAAAACAAAAGGAACTACTTTATAACTTAGCAGAGTATTAAATCATGATTTTGAGAAAAAGTATAGTCGCGACAGATCAGGATATCATAGCTAGGTGTTTGGCAAATGACAAACAAGCCCAGTATACCTTGTATTCGAAGTATTCGAATGCCATGCTGAATGTTGCCTATAGGATTGTGAATGATAAAGAAGACGCAAAGGATGTTTTGCAAGACGCCTTTATAAAAGCTTTTACCAAACTAGATACTTTCAAGTTTAATTCAACTTTTGGTGCTTGGCTAAAAAGAATTGTAGTCAATACTGCGATAAACTTTAGTAGAAAAAAAGGATTATTGTCAATGAGCGGACTTGATCCCGCAGAATTAAATATAGCTGAAAACTATTCGGAGGATACTTCCTTAACCTTATCAGAGAATGTAGATATCAAAACCGTTAACAAAGTGCTCATGTCCTTACCGACTGGCTATCGCACGGTTTTATCTTTATATCTGATTGAAGGCTATGACCATGAAGAGATTTCGCAAATTATGAACATTTCCAAATCGACTTCCCTCACTCAATTTAAGCGAGGAAAAGCAAGATTAAAGGCATTGGTTTATGATGAATTAAGTAAAATGAATCAAAATGGATAGCATAGAGAATTTTTTCGAAAAGAATAAAGGTGGTTTCGACCAGTTAAAAGCGGATGATTCTATCTGGGAAGGTATTGAGAAAGGGATGAATCCTTCTGCGCCAAAGACCGTAAAAAGATTGATTCCAAGATGGGTCTCTGCTGCTGCAGTCTTATTGCTTGTCGGAATGTTGGCCTTTTTAAGTTGGCCTGAATCTAAAGGTGAATTGCAGGCTCAAAATAGCCTTGAAATTCAGGATAAATTTCCAGATATCGCTTTGCGCAATCAATATGGAGAATTAGTACCTTTGTCTAGCTTGAAAGGAAAAGTGGTTTTGGTAGAATTTTGGGCGTCTTATAGCGTTGTATGTACCGAAGATCAATGTTACCGCTTTAAACCGGTGTATAATGAATACAAAGACCAAGGTTTTGAAATATATGCGGTAAGTGTTGATTCCAGTGCAGCCAGTTGGGTAAAAGTGATCGAAAGAGATCAAGAAGACTGGGTCCATGTGTCTGATTTAAAGGGAGATGAATCCCCTGTTCAGAAATTGTTGGATGGAGACGAATTACCGATTACTTACCTTTTAGACGAGGATGGTAAGATAATTGCAAAAAATATTAATGCAGACGATCTGAAAGACCAATTGGATCAGTATTTCGCTTACAAATAGATTTCAACTGAAAAATAAACAGATAACTTTTTAACAATAGAAAAAATGAAAAATTTATTATTCTTAGTAGCTATGGTTTTATGCATGGCTTGTAATAATTCGGTGAATCAGGATAAAGCTGCCCAAACGGCAACTCCAGTTACACAAACCTCTTCTATGGCTCCAGCTGCAAAAGCTCAGCCTGCAGCTCAACAAACAAGCACTGCAAAAGAAGGTGAAATTAATTGGATGACTTTGGAAGAAGCACAATCAGCGAATTCTAAAAATCCTAAAAAATTAATCGTTGATATGTACACGCCTTGGTGTGGACCTTGTAAAATGATGGACCGAGGAACTTTCAAAGATCCTTCAATCGTACAACATGTCAATCAAAACTATTATGCGGTAAAGTTTAATGCAGAAAGTGGTTCTCCTGTAACTTGGGATGGACAACAATATGCCAATCCAAACCACAAGGCAGATTTGCCACCAACGCGAAGAAATTACCCGCATCAATTTACTCAAGCAATGGGCATCCGAGGGTATCCAACGCTTTTGATTTTTGATGGCAATTTGAAAATGTTGGAACAAGCGGTTGGATATAAAAGACCAGAAGATTTGTTGCAGACTTTGAAGAAGATTGAAGCGAAGGGATAGGCATAGTTTGGAACATGTTCCATTGAAATAAAAATAAGCAAGAAAGGCTAGCTGCGGATATGCGGTTGGCCTTTTTTTAAGAGACTCATCCCTCGCCCTTCTCTTGAAAGAGTGTAGTATATACTTTGAGTGGGAGTTTTAATTTCAAAGGAAAAAGATAAGCAAAAAAGGCTGACCGCGGATGTGCGGTCAGCCTTTTTTGATTTCAGGATTGAAAGATTATACGATGGTTTTGCGGAACGTAATAAAGAAGTATTTTTTTGGTTTTTTAAGTCATCTTTAGAGAACTTTATTTAGCTGCCCTCTTTGCTGGGAAGGGCCCACCCTATCCGCCACCACCACCGATCTAACTCGGTGTATTTTCAACAGGACATAGCAATCCTGTTTCCTCTCAGATCATTTTCCAAGAATCGTATTTAAAAAACAATAGCCAGAAAGCACTCGATCGAATAGGCCTCTACTAACAAGACGCAGGATTTTAAAAATTCCATAAATATTTTTTTCTGAATTGCAAAAAAAGGCTTGTAATTATCTGAAAATCAGTCAATTATTTTATTTAAAAAAATCGTCATTTTTGAAAATTTTAATGAGCAAAATCACAGAAGAATCCTAATTATGACTTGTAAGTAAAATGGAAGTTCTTGAAAAGAAGGGAGTAGACTGTATATTGGGTAAGGAGTTTTAATTTTCAAATTCCGCAGATTCTATAACCAGAATTGCACCGCAATTCCTAACACATCCAAACTCCCATCTCTCTCGAGAGAGGGGACATCGCTTGCGATCGGGATGAGTCGCCACGCTCACTTCTTAAACTTCGCCAACATCCTCCAACTCTCCAAATAATAATCGATAAGAATCGGTTGATCTAAATAATTGGGTTTGATATTGGTGCGAACGAGGTCTTTGGGGAAGTGGAAAATCGTGTTGAGGGATTCGGCAGATAGGTAGCGCGTTGGGATGGTAGAATCGAACGTGGGATTTACAGGTTGATGGCTGGCCATGATAAAACCCCAGTTGCCAAAAGAAGGGACATTGATGTTGTAGGGATAGGTATACTCGAAACCAGAGATTTTCAAGGTTTCATTGATGCACCAAAAAGCAGCAGTCGTTAGGTCAGGACTTGAAGCTTGGGTGACGACAATGCCATCGGGTTTAAGGTGATTGTTGATCAATTTGTAAAAGGCATTGCTGTAGAGTCTGCATAAAACATCTGAAGTTGGATCTGGCAAATCGCAAATGATCGCATCGTATTTAGATTCATCATCCATCAAAAAAGTAAAAGCATCTTCATTTCGAATTTCAACTCTTGGATCAAAAAGAGCCCGGTCATTTTGTTCGACAAGCTTATGAAAATTTTTGGCTAAATCCGTAATCGCTGGATCAATATCTACGACTACAATTTTTTCTATGTCGGGATATTTTAAAACTTCTCTTGCCGCTAAGCCTTCTCCCCCACCCAAGACCAATACCTTTTTCACTTCTTCGCATTGCATCAAGGGTACATGAATCAAACCTTCATGGTAACGGTACTCATCTCTTGACGAAAACTGAATAACGCCATTCAAATACAATCGAAATTCAAATTCATTTTGTGTAAAACTGATTTCCTGATAAGGCGTTTGCTTGGAATAAATAACAGATTGCTTGAAGATGGTATCGTTCCATTGTTTCATAAAATTCTGAGACATAAAGAACGCGAGCAGTATGACCAAAGTAAATGAAACAAAAAGCAGTTCCGTGATCCGTTTTCTCTTTTTAGTTAAATTTAAAACATCTCTAAAGAAAATATAATTGGCAAATCCCACTGAGATATTTATCAATCCAAATAGCAAAGAGGATTTGTAAATCCCCATCAGTGGTACCAGGAAAAACGGGAATAGCAAGGTAGCCAATAAAGCCCCGAGATAATCAAAAGTCAGAATATTCGAAATGTTGTCTTTCAAAGAAAAATCATCTTCCATTATTCGAGTAATCAATGGAATCTCCAGTCCGGTAAGAATACCGATTACAGATATTAAAAACAAGCTGAATAAGTTAAAACCACTATAATCCGCATAAGCAAAATAAATATACAGCAAAGGGACCGAGAAGGCTCCGATCAAACCCAACACAATTTCTATAATGATAAAGTTGTACAACAAATCCTTGGTAATGGCACGGGAAATAAAAGAGCCAACGCCCATCGCTGCCATATAAAAACCAATGATTAATGAGAATTGCCTAACACTGTTTCCAAGGAAGTAGGAAGTCGCTGTACTCACCAGGAGTTCATAAATAATAGAGCAAAGCCCCACTAAAAAGGTGGTGACAATAAGAAAGAGTTTCCTGTTTTTTAGCATTTATATCTGTTAACGGAATAATATTTGAAATAGATTCAGCAAGGTTCTCCTCTGATCGGGATCAAATTTATTCAAAAAGAAAGAAATCCTGCATTAATGTGAAAAATCAAATTATCTATCTGACTTATTTTAACCTAATCCAATGGAAAACTCAGCGGAGTACACTGCAGAAGAAAAAAGATTGTTAAAAATTGTCGATTGGGCAGTTTACGGAGCGATGGCGATCAGCTTGGCTTTTTCGTATTTTATTTAATAAGACTTGCCAGAAGAACTTTCCAACAATAAATTCACCAGAATACAACTTTATTTTATTCAAAAACAGTATTTTTGAGAAGGATAGATTTACCAAAGCTATTCTTGATTAAAATCTATTCTTAGCGCTCTACATTTTAACTAACCTAAAAAATTAAATATGTCTGAAGAAAATACAGAAGGAACTCCAATTTTCACCTATATCAAGTATGGTCTCTACGCTGTAGTCGCACTTTACGT
>CALIAG010000530.1 GCA_938041325.1 uncultured Saprospiraceae bacterium
ACTTGTTTTCAAAATAATATTTCAAAAATCCTTAATACGATTAGATATATTTTGAAAATGATTTTTTACAAATACAAAACCTTAATCAAAACGTGTATTTAATTGGATACGACATAGGAAGTTCTTCGGTAAAAGCCGCTTTGATTGAAGCAGCTTCTGGTAAAACCATTCAATTGACACAACATCCTGCAATCGAAATGGATATCATTTCGCGTCAAACAGGTTGGGCCGAGCAACATCCGGAATTGTGGTGGGAAGCACTTTGTATCGCAACAAAAACACTCCTCGAAAACAGCAAAGTCAATTCTGAGGACATTAAAAGTATTGGCATCTCTTATCAAATGCATGGTTTGGTTTTGGTAGATAAAAACCAACATGTATTGCGACCAGCAATCATTTGGTGCGATAGTAGAGCAGTAGACATTGGCAAAAAAGCGTTTGATTCATTGGGGCAAGAACATTGTTTGTCGCACTATTTAAATTCTCCTGGAAACTTTACTGCATCCAAATTAAAATGGGTAAAAGACAATGAACCACAAGTTTATAACAACATCCATAAAGCGATGTTGCCTGGGGATTATATTGCCATGCGTTTAACCGGTGAGATCAATACAACAATCTCTGGTTTGTCAGAAGGAATATTATGGGATTTTAAAAACCATACCATTGCAAATCGACTATTGGATCACTATGGCATAGATCCTAATTTATTTCCAAGCATAAAAGATGGGATTTCTAATCAAGGTCAACTTACAAAAAGTGCTGCAGAAGCAACAGGTCTTTCGACAAAAACCATTGTTGGATATCGAGCTGGTGATCAACCCAATAATGCTCTATCATTGGGCGTTTTTGAGCCCAATGAAGTAGCTGCAACTGGAGGTACTTCTGGCGTGGTGTATGGAATAAGTGACGAATATATTTATGACGAACAGTCAAGAATAAATGGCTTTGCGCACATCAATCATCAAAAAGATCAGAAGCGAGTCGGCCTATTATTGTGCATCAATGGAGCAGGCATCCAATATTCTTGGATCCGACAACAGATAGCCCGCGAAGGAACTTCTTATGCAGATATGGAACGAATGATTTCTTCCATTCCAATTGGCGCAGATGGATTAAGAATTATTCCTTTTGGAAATGGTTCTGAACGAATGCTTGAAAATAAAACACCTGGAGCACAAGTCAATAATTTACAATTCAACAGACATACAAGAGCTCATTTTTATAGAGCGGCTTTAGAAGGAATTGCTTTTTCATTTGTCTATGGATTCCAAGTGCTTAAAGAATTGGGCATCCAACCGAATGTCATTAAGGTTGGAAATGACAATTTATTTCAATCGCCGGTTTTTTCAAAAACCATTGCCAATTTGTTAGAATGTCCCATCCAAGTGATGAATAGTACTGGAGCTGTTGGAGCAGCAAAAGCAGGAGGAGTAGGTGCTGGCGTTTATAAAAACCTGACTGCAGATTTATTTAAAAACAACATACAAGAAACCTTTTATCCAGAAAATCAAAATGGCCAATATCTAAATGCCTTTTACAGTTGGCAAGATGACTTGGACCGTTTACTGGGAACCAAAAGTGAAAAACCTATTGCTCAGAACCTCGTGCATTGAGCAAGATAAAAAATAATTTGAAGGTAAAATCCTTCGCAAAGAGTATTTAAGTTTATCCAATAACGTTTTAAGTGAGTAATGGAATCTGTGGCCTTTATTGGCCACAGTTCTTTTTTTATTTTTACCCAAAACTTTCCCCTAAGATGAAAAATCAACTCTTACTTTCCATTCTGTTCTCTTTATTTTCTATTCTTTTATTTGGACAATCAAGTGGTGATTTTGGTGCCCCTAAATATGCTCCAGAAGATGGAAAACAACTGCTGATTCTTGGCCAAGATTTAGGAGCTGTTGGTGGATTGGATGCTTATACAGATGGATATGTTGACAACGTTGAAGGACATATTCCCGCAGGTGTTACGACTTATACGAGTATTCCTAGTTTGGGTGGATTGGCAACGCAAGCCAATTGGGGATCTGGAGATGTAAATGGTCAAACCTATTTGGAAGATGAAACGTTTGATAACTCTGTTATATCCATAGGTCTGTATTTGGTAAACGAATTGGGAAACATTGCTGCAGGAAATCACGACAATTCTATAAGGACTTTAGCAACATGGATCAAAGGCTCAAACAGACCTGTTTTTTTAAGAATTGGTTATGAATTTGATGGCCCTTGGAATGGTTATAACGCGGCACAATACATTACAGCATATAGGCATATCGTCGGCATCTTTGATGTAGAAGAAGTTTGTAACGTTGCTTACGTCTGGCAATCTGCTGGCATCAATACTGCGTCTATTCAAAATTGGTATCCGGGCGATGAATATGTCAATTGGTTGGGCTATTCTCATTTCGATGGACCAAACCCAGGACAAAGAATGCGCGATTTTGCAGAAGAAAAAAACAAACCGATCATGATAGCAGAAGCCACTCCTCGCAGAGACTTAGGCGTAGGTGATGGACAAAACCACTGGGATGCTTGGTTTGCAGGTTTGTTCAGTTCTGTTTATGAAAGTGATAAAATTAAAGCGCTTGCTTACATCAATGTGGACTGGGATTCGCAGCCGATGTGGAATGGCCAAGGTTGGGGTGACTCTAGAGTTCAAGTCAACGAAACCATCTTAAACAATTGGATTTCGGAAATAGAAAACGGAACTTGGCTTACTGCCAATGATACTATTTTTGAACAATTGGCTTATGATCCTTCAGCTCAATGTACTGCAGTAAGTACAAAAGAAATTTCTTGGCAACCTCAACTAATTGTCAAACAAAATACGGAAGGGATTTATATTTCAACCAAAGACTTTCAGACTTTAGATGGCCTTAGTATTTTTGATTTAAATGGAAGGCTTTTATACGAAAACAAAAGTGCTAAATCTGAATATTTCTACCAACATAATTCCAATTCCATACTCCCAATAGTTATCACTATTAAAAAAGAAGGTCAAATTTATTCTCAAAAAGATACTATTCTTTTAAATAGATAATTTTTGAGAATCCAGTAGATCAATTCTTCCATAATTACATTTTACCAGTTGTAAAGTTTACTTTAGTTGTGACAAAACTAAAAACGAACATTACTTATGGGAAACAAGAACCTCAACTACTGGTCGATCACTGTAGCTTTAGCCGGATTCTTATTTGGATTTGATACGATCGTCATTTCTGGTGCAGACAAACCTATCCAAGCACTTTGGGAAACAAGCCCTTTATTCCACGGAACTTTTATAATGTCGATGGCCCTTTGGGGAACTGTCATTGGAGCCTTGTTTGGAGGGATTCCTTGTGATCTTTTTGGACGAAAAAAGACCTTGATGTGGATTGGGATTTTGTATAGTGTTTCTGCGATAGGTTCTGGATTGGCTATTGATCCCTACAGTTTTTCCTTCTTTAGATTTATAGGCGGATTAGGTGTTGGGGCTTCTTCAGTGGCCGCTCCGATTTATATTTCAGAGATTGCACCTGCAGAGAAACGAGGTCGTTTGGTCGCTCTTTATCAATTTAATATTGTATTCGGAATATTAGTGGCTTTTTTCTCCAACTATATGATTGGATTACTGATGGGTGAAAATGCTTGGCGCTGGATGTTGGGTATTGAGGCTTTGCCAGCTGTCATTTATACCATTATGGTGTTTGGGGTCCCGAATAGTCCTCGATGGTTGATGCAGAAGAAAAATGATGAAGCAGGTGCGCGACAGGTTTTACAAAAGCTGGTGCCCGCCGAGGAGGTTGAAAAAAGTATTCAGGATATAAAAAACAATCAAAATGTGGCAGCAAAAGATTCCTTCTTTGGAGGCGATTATAGCAAGCCGATCATGCTGGCCTTTCTACTCGCAATGTTCAATCAATTGTCTGGTATCAACTTCGTTTTATACTATGCGCCAAGAATCTTTGAACAAGCAGGCATTGCCTCTCAAAACGTATTGGGCGCTTCGATTCCTATTGGAGTGGTTAATCTGATTTTTACCATACTAGGAATGTATCTGATCGATAGAATGGGCAGAAGACAATTGATGATCATTGGATCGATTGGCTATATCGTTTGTTTACTTGGTGTTGCTTGGGCATTTGCTTCGGGTGCAGGAGGATTGATGGTGGTGATTTTTGTTTGTGCATTTGTTGGAGCGCATGCTGTTGGTCAGGGAGCAGTAATTTGGGTATTCATTTCGGAGATATTTCCAAATAGTGTCCGAGCTTCCGGAATGTCATTTGGATCAGGAACGCATTGGGTCTTTGCTGCTGTCATTACGTTAATTACACCAGCTGTTTTAGATGCATTTTCGGCAAGTACGATCTTTTTGTTTTTTACAGCGATGATGGTTTTGCAATTGATATTTACTTTGCTTATCATGCCGGAGACGAAAGGGAAGAAATTGGAGGAGATGAATTTGTAGGGGGATTCGGAGGTTTAGAAGAGCTTTTCTATTGCAAAAAAACTTCGTATTTCTATGAGATTATGATTTGGTTAACAAGAATGATTACCGAATAATTCAAGCAATCCCTAAATTTGTTTTTTCAAGATATTTAAAGCGGATCATAGTTTTAATGGTAAG
>CALIAG010000531.1 GCA_938041325.1 uncultured Saprospiraceae bacterium
GGGGAAAAATTTGAACAAGTTGCTTTTAATGCTGCTAAAGCTTCAATGACTTTATTGAAAAATGATAAAAACATTTTACCTATTTCAAAGGATAAAAAAATATTAATTACTGGCCCAACTGCGAATTCAATCCAAGCTCTAAATGGAGGATGGTCGCACACTTGGTTGAATAGAGACAAAAATTACTACACTAAAGGAAAGCCCAATATCGTGGAAGCACTAAAAACGAAATTTGGAGCCTCTCAGATCACTTTTGTTCCAGGAACAAGTATAGAAGTTGAAAAAGGTTTTATGGTAGATAAAGAAATTGATATCGCAGCGGCAGCGGAAGCAGCAAAAAGCGCAGACGTTGCAATTGTATGTCTTGGAGAAATGCCTTACACCGAAATAACAGGAAATATTGATAACCTAGAAATGCCGTTAGCTCAGCAAAAATTAGTTGAAGCTATTGCTGCTACTGGTACGCCAATCGTATTGGTTTTAGTAGAAGGAAGGCCAAGAACAATTTCGAAATTTGAAGACAAAGCGCAAGGCATTCTCATGGCTTACTTGCCAAGTAATGAAGGGGGCCGAGCAATTGCGGAAGTACTAAGTGGAGATCATAACCCATCTGGAAAATTGCCTTACACTTACCCCAAACATCCAAATACTCTTTACACCTATGACCATAAAGGTACAGAGTTAGTCGCTGCTGATTTTAGCTCTAATGCTTTTCAACCTCAATTCGAATTTGGATTTGGATTGAGCTATACGACTTTTAAATACAGTAATTTAAAAGTCAGCAGTGAAAAAATCGGAATGGATGCAACGTTGAGCATATCTGTTGATGTGAGCAATACAGGTAAGCGTACAGGAAAAGAAGTTGTTCAATTATTTATTCACGATAAAGTAGCGAGTATTACTCCTCCAATGAAACGGTTGAGAGGTTTCGATAAAATCAGTCTGGATGTAGGAGAAAGCAAAACGGTTCAATTTGAAATCAAAAGCGCAGATTTGGCTTTTGTAGGAGTGGATAATAAATGGATTACAGAGGCTGGAGAGTTTGAAATCCAAATAGCTGATTTGAAAAAAACCTTTGAAATTGTTGATTAGTTTTTCAATCAAATTCATTGTAGAAATATTAAAAAGCGATCCTGTCTGGGATCGCTTTTTTGGTTTTACGGAGCAGTCATTTTTCCAATTTTTATAAATTCTGCCTTAGTAAAAACGATTGGCCGAACCATTCGCATATCTTCCCAAAGCAACTTATATCCTTTAAAACCTTTTACGATTTGAAATCTTTGATTCATTCGATTCAACTCAACTGCTGTTGCTTCCCTTTTGGGTTGGAGCGTTCCATATAATTTTATTCCTGGAGAAGGTTTAAATCTTCCTTTAAATATGGATTTGAACCAAAACCACTTTCCACTATTGACAGAAAGGATACATACATTTTTATTCGAGCGGTAATTTTTGGCAACGGAAGTTGTAAATTTTTCCAAAAAGAATCCTGTCTGATCCGCATTTAAGAAAAGGCTTCCAATCGGTGATACAGTCGGATTATTATTTTCGTCTACCGTTGCAACGGCAACATGGAAATTTGTCTGAAAATTATAGTTTACCTGCTTGCGAATTCCCAACCAATCTGGAATAGTATTAAGGCTTATATTATTTTCCATTTCTTTGAATTTTCAAAACCATTCTTTTCAATAATATTGGAACAATTAGTCGGTGAAAGGGTTTTACAAAAAAGAAATATAATTTTCCGGAGACCGCATTATACTGTACCGTTGTAGATAGCAATAACTCTGTTTGATCTCCTTTTTCTTTTATGAAAAAGGACAACCTAAAATCTAAATGCTTGTCATTTTCTCCCATCAAAAGCTCTTCTTCATTCCTATCATAAACTTTAAAGATACTCAACTGTTCTCCTGGCTTACCTTTAAATTCCGATTTCATCTTTTCAAATTCTTCTTGGTTCCCCGTTTTCAAACCAACCAAACCGGCCAGCTTTTCACGCAATTTGAATAGCAATGCAAACCAGTCCGGCAAGGAGCTAAATAATAATGGAGGCAAACTGTGTAAAGGTAAGTTCAATTCATCCATTGTCACACCAAAGGTATCTTCGTAGTCAATTTTGGATAAAGCATTTTCAATCAAACTGTTTTTCGGAAGTGCTATTTCATATACCATAGTTATCAATTTAAATTGGTGTAAAATAAACTCAGAGAAAAACACAATAAGGAAAGTGTAAAGAAAACAACGACTACTAAATGAAAGTATTGAATTCCAATTGCAACTCCTATCAATGCAAAAATCAAATTAAACACATGACTCGATTTTTTAGGAATCAAAACAGAGTAATGAAAGAGATTAAACAAACCAAACATCGTCAAACAGATTCCCATGTACACCGCAAAACCATTATGGAATTTCAGAAAACTGTGTTCTCCAAATAAATAGATCTTATAATTTTCCATCGTTGCCATAAGCTTTAATCCACTTGCATCTGGAACAATTGAAAAGTGTACACTTAAATGTATCAGCCCCAATAGAATGAGCAATCCGGAACCGGTCAAAAAAAGTTTTTTAGCTTTATTATTCATTCGTCTTTATATTTAAACATACCATACAGTAGGGTATGTTTTTAATTTAAAAAAATCAATCAAACAAAGAAGTTCTAAATTTGAAAATCTTTGTCATTTCGCCTTTAGTTATTTTGGGGTTCATCTGCTGGATACCAATCAAGGTTGCATATTCCATTTTACTCATTAAATAGGCTTCCCGCTTTTTATATCCCATTCCCTTGAAGATAGATTGGAGATGTGAAAGGCGCATTTCATCAACTTCTGCTAGGTGAGTACACACAATATCATTATAAAAACCCCAGGACCGAATCGCAGCCTCCACCGCATGATTCCGAGAGATAATTAGCTTGGTTAGAATGTGCATGCGCATTACCGGATCTTCTCCCCCTTCATTGGACCCTTTTATTAATTCAAATGTATTTTGCTCCGCCCACTCTTGCATCATGGCAGCAATAAATTCATCAATGCTTTTAAAATGATGATAAAACGAGCCCCGAGTCACCTTTAGCCGCTCACACAGATAAGTTATTTTAAGCTTGTCTTGAGCAAACTCAGAAAGGATTTTGAATCCTTCTTGTAACCAGTCTTGTTTTGAGAGTCTTGCCATTAATACAATATAAAGCATTTGACGGTAACAAACAATACAGTATGGTATGTTTTTGAATATTAAAAAGATAAGGAATTCTATTTTGCAGACTTTAAGATTCTAAACTTTCTTTTAATCGGTTGACAGCAAAATCCAGCTCTGAGGTGAGATTGAATACATTGGGTGAAATCCGGATTCCATCTGTTGGAGTCTTTTTGACTAGCCCTACAAATACATTCTTTTTGAAAAGCTTATTAATCACATCCTGATGATTATGGTCTTCAATGCTAAAAAGGAGAATGGCTCCTGATTTATCCATGCTTTCTGGAGTCAATATTTTTATTCCTTTAATCGTCTTTATTTTTTCTGCTAAATAATTTTTAAGATAAAAAAGGCGTTGTTGTTTGCGCGAAGTGCCAATCATATTGTGAAAGTCAATGGCATAACCAATTCCCTGCTCAGTGGCCAAAGAACGAGTTCCTAAATGGCTAAACTTTTCAATGCTTTCATCTTCCGGATTTCCTGAAGCAAATAGCGGATATAGGTTTTTAATCTTCTCTTTTCTTACCACCAACATCCCAGTCCCAAAAGGAGCACAAAGCCATTTATGAAGACTTACGCCCATGTAATCGCAATAGGTCTCAGAAAATTTAAATGGAATTTGAGCAAAACTATGCGCAGCATCCAGCACTACGTCAATGTCTTTTTCCTTTGCAGCTTTAGCAATTTTTTGAATGGGTAAGATTTGCCCATTCCAATTCGTCATATGAGTCAACTGAACAACCTTTGTTTTTTTGCGAAAAGCAGCGAAGTACTTTTCAACAATTGCATCATCAGATTCAAATGGGTGATCAAATTCTAAAATTTCTAAATCTATTTCATCTCGATGTGCCCGTTGCTTCCAAGCGTTTATGATACTTGGATAATCCCATTTGGAAATAACAACATGGTCTCCTTTTTTTAACCTCAAGCCAAAAATAATGGTCTCAAGTGCTTCTGTAGCGTTTCTATTTATGACCAATTCTTGATCCGAACATCCTGCCAATTCTGCCAACTTAATTTTGATAGATTCAATTGGCAAATTAACCAAGCGCCACATGTAATAGGAAGGCCCCATATTGGACATTTGATTATTGAATTCAACCGCTTCCTGAACCGATTTAGGTTGAGGACTTACTCCTCCATTATTTAAAACAATAAAATTTGGAGAGATAGAATAAGCACGGCGAATTTCTGACCAGTAGCTTTCGTCTTTTACAATTTCCTTTTCATTTAGGGATTCATATTTTGTCAAACGATCCGATATCTCCTGAGCACGCAAAGGATTTAGAAAAGCACCAGCTGCTCCTAGACCAGCCAATTTTTGAATGAATTTTCTTCGATTGGATTCCATTTACACTTACATTTTCCGAATCTTCATTGCCTCAGTATTGATCGACAATGGCTTTTCGCCCTACGACAAAACTGAGGACGTGAAAGGCAAATATGGTTTGTTTTAATCAAACTTACAACTGTTAATTTATGGCTTTTCAGTCAATGCGCATTCCTTTTTTTAGAAAAAAAATATTCTAGATCAATAATCACAAAATCTTTTCCAAATGTCTATGACTGGACATCTTATCAATTCAAGCATGATTAACTTTGATAAATACGATTTTAGGTTCAATTTTTGGCACTAATCGCATAATTCGAAACCTCTTAAAGCTTTAAATTTATGCTCAGCTCATTCTTAAGAACATTTCTTTTCATACTAGTTGCCAATATTGCTACAGCACAAGAAGTTGTCAAATATCCATTGATTGAGCATTTTACAAACACGATATGTCCAGCTTGTGCAACAAGAAACCCCCAATTATTTGATTTAGTCCAACAATACGAAGGAGCGGTCCATCACATCAGTTACCACCCTCCTATTCCTTATTCGGGTTGTATTTTTTACCAAGAAAATATTTTTGAAAACTCTGAACGCACTTTTTGGTACAGTGTTTTTGGAACCCCTTTGGCAGGAATAGATGGCGAACTTGTTTCTGGGTTTTCTGAAATTATTCCAGAATCAATTCTCACAGAATCTTTGAACTTGACGAGCCCTGTTGAAATTCAAGTTAGCGAAAGTGGAGATACGGAACGAACTGTTCAAATTGATGTAAATATTCATGGCGAAATCCCAGAAGGAAATTACTTGCTGTTTGCTGCAGTGGTAGAAAAGGAAATTGAGTATGCTTCACCAAATGGAGAAGAAATGCATTATAATGTTTTTAGAGATATGCTGACCAGTGTTTATGGCGATCCTTTTACCAATATCACTGCTGGAGAAAATACGACGATTAATTTTGATTATTCCTTGGGGGAATTTTGGATAGAAGAGGAAATATATGTTATCTCTTTTCTACAAAATGCAGATACCAAAGAAATCTTGAATTCCGGTTCTAAATTTACCAGCACTATAACTTCAACCGCTGACATTAGTAAAGAGAACATACTTGTTTTTCCCAATCCTGCGCAAAATGATATTCAAATTGAATTGCCAGAAGAATATTCCTTTACACAAATGGAAATGAAAGATGCACAAGGGCGAATAGTTGCTGCTTATGATTTGGAAAACGCTGGTACTCTAATCAACATTGATCTAAGCTCAGTAAGTAAAGGTTTGTATTATTTAGAAATAATCTCAAAAGAAAAAACATTTGTAGAGAAACTAATCCTCCACTAATTAAAAATTTGATTTTAAAACCCGCATACTTCTGAACAGATTGTGTCCATCGCTTTTCCATTCTCCAACAAAATTCTCGGGAAGGACTAAAAAATCTCCGGCATAAAACATTTGTGCTATTCCATTTATTGGTGTCAATTGCAATGAACCTGAAACTACGTAAATCAATTGTTCTGGAAGTGGATTTACTATTTGGATAGTTCTTGGCGCTTCTGCATTTATTTTCAATTTCAATTCTGCTCCTTCAAATAATAAGTCTTCATACAGCTCCTGCTCTTTTTCATTTTCCAACTTCGTAATCCCAATTCCAGAAAGTTTATTTTTATCTACCATTAAAGGCAACGCAGAATCAATATCTACTTCTTCCTTAGACCTATCTGTTGTGATAACCGATAATTCATGGTGATACAATGTTGCTCCTTCTGTATCCCATTCACCCGTAAAACCTTTTGGAGCAATGAAGAAATCCCCTGTTGAAAAATACTGTTCATTTCCTTTTTGATCTTCCATTCTCGCTCTACCATTTACCAAATAAATAAACTCATCTATCCCATAGTTTTCTCTAGTCGCAGTGGCCGATTCACTGGATACAATGTAGACACTTATATCATTGCCTCTATACATTCTTCTTTGAAATAGTTTTCGGTTGGGTTCAGCAGGATTCGTCACTGGTTTCAGGCCGATACCAGAGAGCACTGCTTTATCAATTGCCAATGGTTTTACCACCTCTTTGATGGATTCGACAACTGGATTTTGAGCACTATTTACAATTGAAATAGCAAAAAATAAAAGGAAGAGTAGGCTAAATTTAGATTTCATTGTGTTCTGTTTATTATCCTTTACTATTAAAAATAACGTAATATCAACGAAGAAATTACAACTATTATTTGAATCGCTTAACCTTAACTCTTGTATTTACCTTATGTTTGTAAAAGGTAAAAAAGTTCTAATGGAAATTAAAAAATTACAAGCTTCCTTCAATAAATCAGGTAAAATTAAATGGATTGGAATTAGGCCAGCAAGAAGAGCAGATTTAAAATCCGTCTCTAATGCCGCAGTTAAAATTGAAGAAGGCCTTGAAGGAGATCACTATAAAGGCAAAAGTAAAAAGAGGCAAATCACCATAATCCAGGCAGAACATTTGGAGGTAGTCGCCAAACTTTTGGACCAAACCAAGATTGATCCTACGTTGACTCGTAGAAATATTGTCATAGAAGGGATCAATTTAATCGCCTTAAAAAAAGCAAAAATTCGAATAGGTGATGAAGTGGTTTTAGAGGTCACCGGTCCATGTGATCCTTGCAGCAGAATGGAAGAAAACTTGGGTATAGGTGGCTACAACGCCATGCGGGGACATGGTGGAATGTGCACCAAAGTGATAAAAAATGGGAACATTCAGGTAGGAGATGCTGTTGTAATTTATGAAGAGTCAAAATGAATTGATATTTTTGAACAAAACTCAAAATATTTTTTGATAAAAAATGACTGAAAGTACTGCACAATCCTTTGTGTTTAAATATGATCAACTAAAAGCTGGTCTGCCTGATTTGAGTTTAGGAGAAGTCTTCCTAAACCAAGAAAGCCCTGTGAACCAGTCTGAAATTATTAACCAATTCCGTATTTTATGGATACGGGAAGGCTCTGCTAAGTATCAAATCGATTTTAAAAAATTTGAAGTAGATAAAGAAATTATACTTTTTCTTTCTCCGGGTCAGGTTTTTCAAATTGAAACAGAGCATATCAAAAAAGCGAATATCTTATCTTTTCAGAAAGATTTTTATTGTATCGAAATGCATGATTCAGAAGTCTCTTGCAACGGTCTTTTCTTCTTCAATATTTACAATCTTCCTTATCTATCCCTTTTACCAGAAGAATCCGCTGAGCTTCGCGTGGTTTATAATCAATTGAAAAAAGAGATTCAAAATCCAGGTGCAGTACACTCTGACTTACTAAAAACTTATCTAAAGTTATTCTTAATTCAAACGGTCCGTATCAGAAAAGAAAAGCAATCTCAGCAATTCGTAATGATCGGAGTAGACAATGATTTTTATAGAGAATTCAGTCAATTGGTTGAAAAGAATTACCGTCAGAAACATGCGGTAGCAGATTATGCAGACCTCTTAAACCTCACTCCAAAAGCCCTCACTAAAAAGCTCCAAAAAATTACAAACGTATCTCCAAGCATTGTCATTCAAGAGCGAGTTTTACTCGAAGCTAAAAGAGAATTGATCTATTCCAATAAGTCAATCAAAGAAATCGCTTTTGGTCTGGGCTTCTCCGACCCTGCCTATTTCAGTCGCTTTTTCACCAAACATACCACAGAATCTCCCCTTTCCTTCAGAGAAAACCACTGATCTATTCACGCCTCTTTCTTCTTATTCAATTAAAAGATGTTAAACACTTGTGATCTTTTTGTGAGGTTTCATATGGCTTAAGAGCCTAATATTGTGTTATAGAATAAAAGTATTCTGCTTTTTGATGCGATAAATCCTAAAAATTAAGGCTCAAAAGGAAAAATATCCAAGCTAAAGGGAAATTTGTCCATTCTTTAATCGATGTATAGACATTAAATTTACATTCATAAATGATCTACAAAGAATGAGTGAAAAGTCAAGCATCAATTTGGATAAAAACAAAAACCTAGAAACCACCTACTTCGCTTTTGGTTGTTTTTGGGGAAAGGAGTTTTTGATGCAAAATACAAAAGGTGTAGTTGCGACGAGAGTAGGATACACAGGAGGCTTGACAGATTTTCCTTCCTATATAGAAGTGTGTTCAAAAAAAACAGGGCACGCAGAAACAGTAGAAGTAATATACGACCAAGAAGTAGTTTCATTTTCTGACTTAGTAGAAATATTTTTTAGAAACCACAACACGAACAGTAGCAAAAGACAAGGAGAAAACAATAGCGGAAATTATAGATCTGCCATTTTTTATACGACCCAAAAACAAAAACAAGAAGCAGAACGAATTATCGAACTGTTGAAAAATAAAGGACATAAAGTTCTGACACAGGTAGCTCCCATCGGGCCTTTTTTTGAAGCAGATGAACGGCATCAAAATTATTGCAAACGCACCGGGAACGTACCCAAAGAAAAAAATTATTTAATTCAAGAGATATAAAAACCTTTTCGAAAATCATTGAAGTTGTTTTAAAATGGATTACAATTAAATCGTCTATCCATTTTTATACAACTTCATCAAAACCTTTTGATCATGATCGGACCAGTAATCAACATCCCCAACGAGACTTTTAATCCTATTCAATTTTTGAATGAACAATTCACGGAGAAATACATTGAAAAATCGTTTTCAAAAGGGGAATATGTTTTCACACCAGAACAAACAGCCAATAAAATCTACTTTATCGTAGAAGGCCGCATTAAAATCAGTTTTTTCAATAACACAGGAAAGGAGATAACCAAGTCTATTCTTTCTCCTGGTGAAACTTTTGGAGAACTAGTCCTAGCTGATGAAAAAACCAGACATAATTTTGCGATCGCCATGGAAAAGGTTAAAGTCGCTATTCTTACAAAGGATCAAGCGGATCAACTCATGAAACGCAATTCTAATGTCCATGATCTTATGATGAAAAGGTTGGGCAATAGAATTATAGAATTAGAAAACCGATTGGAGTCTTTGCTATTCAAAGATTCAAGATCAAGAGTGATTGATTTTTTGAAAAACCTTGCATTGAGAAAAGGAAGAAAAGTTGGATTTGAAAGAGAGGTTAGAAACTTTTTCACTCATAAAGAAATTGCTAATCTTACGGAAACGTCAAGGCAAACGGTAACAACCGTTTT
>CALIAG010000532.1 GCA_938041325.1 uncultured Saprospiraceae bacterium
AAAACAAAATATTAATTAACCTATTTTATAATTCACTGCATAAAAGCAGAACATAAAAGAAATATGAAACAATTACTCTCACTATTGACTTTAGCAATTTGTCTTACTGCTTGTGGTCAACAAAATGGCATGAAAAGTATGATGGTAGATGCACCAACTACTCAAGCCGACAAAGACAAAAATGCAATCATTCAATATGCATTGGACAACAAGCTAAATTTGGAAATGACAGAGTCCGGTTTATTTTACATGATTGAAACTCCTGGAACAGGAGACGCAAATCCAACTTCTGCTGACAAGATTACAGCACACTATCACGGGACACTTTTGGACGGTACGGTATTCGATTCTTCTGTAGATAGAGGACAACCGTTTAAGTTTCAATTAGGAGGAGTTATTGAAGGATGGAAACAAGGTATTCCGATGTTGAAGAAAGGTGGTAAAGGAAAATTCTTTGTCCCTTCAGCTCTCGGATATGGCAACCGTCCGGCAGGTAAAATTGCACCAAATTCAGTATTGATTTTTGATATTGAATTGATCGATTTTATGGATCCAGAAACGGCTAGAAAAGCAGAGATGGAAGAGATGAAAGGAATGATTGCAAAAGAAGCAACCATCATCGGTGACTACGCCAAGAAAGAAGGAATGACTGTAAAGACAACAGATTCTGGTATTCAGTATGAAATTTCAAAAGCAGGAGCTGGAGCAAATCCATCTGCAACTGCTAAAGTGACCGCGCATTACCACGGAACACTTTTGGATGGTACCGTATTCGATTCTTCTGTTGATAGAGGAGAGCCAATTTCATTCAACTTGAATCAAGTGATCAGAGGATGGCAGGAAGTTATTCCAATGTTGAAAAAAGGCGGCAAAGGTAAATTTATCATTCCTTCGCCAATGGCTTATGGAGCTCGTCAGGCTGGAAAAATTCCACCGAACTCTCCACTAGTATTTGAAATTGAATTGGTAGATTTTAAAGAAGCTGCTACAAAATAAATTCAAAGTAATAACAAAAAAGAAGGGTCATTTGCATCGCAAGTGACCCTTCCTTTTTAATATTTACATCAGTTTTTAACGTCTAATATCTAAACGTTTCCCGTCTACATCCCTTCGTCATCTAAATACTAAGTACTGAATACTAAGTACTGAATACTAAATACTAAATACTACCTCCCTACTTAAAAACTGCCTTAATCTTCTCCGCCAATTCCAATCCAATAAAACGCTGTGCCTCCAAAGTAGAAGCACCGATATGAGGTGATAAAGAAATTTTTGGATGTGTCAATAAATCTTTGCGAGGAGTCGGTTCGTTTTCGAATACATCTAATCCAGCTGCAGCGATTTTCCCGCTTTCCAAAGCTGCCAATAAAGCATCTTCGTCAACAGTTCCACCTCTTGCACAATTGATTAAAATAGTACCGTCTTTCATTTTATCAAACTCAGCAGTTCCCAATACAGGCTTGCCTAAAAACGGGATATGTAAACTGATGATATCTGCTTGAGCCAACATATCGTCCATTTCCAAAGCAGGAATGGTCACTTCAACAGAACCTTCTGCACTATGTGGAACAGCAATATCTAATTTAGCTTCTTTTACAAATGGATCAACTGGCAAAACAGTCATTCCCATACCTATGGCAACGCGGGCGGTTTCTCGTCCGATTCTACCAAAACCAATAATTCCAATTTTCTTTCCTCTCAATTGGAATCCTTTAGCGTAAGACTTTTTCAATGATTTGAAATCTGTATCTCCTTGACCCGGCATAGCTCGATTGGCTTGATACAAAGATCTTGCTATGGAAAGCAAATGAGCGAAAACCAATTCTGCTACAGAAGAAGAGGAGGCTGCAGGCGTATTGATGACTTCGATGCCTTTGTCTTTAGCAAATTGTACATCAATATTATCAAGTCCTACACCACCACGTGCGATGACTTTAAGGTTTGGGCATTGATTGATTAAATCTTCGCGAACCTTAGTCGCACTTCTAACGCAGATTGCATCGTATTGTGGTAAAACGGAAGGCAAATCTTCCTGGGCAACTTTATCAGTAACTACTGTGTAACCAGCAGCTTCTAATTCCGCTTTTCCATCAGGATGAATCCCATCGTTGATCAGTATTTTGACCATTTTATTTATGTGTTTAATTATATAAAATGAAGTTGAACCAGTGATTTTATGCATCCTGTAGCAACTTCACCGCAAAGAACGCCATTTTTGAGGATGAAATCCACTCAAAGGAGTCATTTTTTTAATCCATTATTCAGGAAACGAAAAAAGCTTGGAATCTTATTTTTCAGATTCCAAGCTTTCTTTGGTAAAATGGTATTCGGATAAAATTTTTAGGTCAACATTCTTAGTATTACCCCATTCAAGATGGAAAGGACAAAAGCCAATACTATCGCCCATAAAAAACTTTTAACTCTAAACCCATCAAGAAACCAGGAAGCAACCAGTATGACCACTGCATCCACGACAAAACTAAATAGTCCAAAGGAGACCAGATTAAATCCAATCGCAAGAGTGTCTAAAAAAGCACCGAGTGTAGCATGCAGAATGGATAAAGCAAAAGCAATTATCAATGCGCTGAAGATTCCCTTCACTGTAATACCTTCTAGAAAATAGCCAGCGAGTAACAAAGCAAGAGCCGTAGCAATAAGGTTTATGCCGTAAGAACCAATTCCTGCTTGAGAGAAAGTATCTAAAAGTATTAAATCCATTGGTCTGCTAATTGTTTTTTGTAAAAAGAATTGCTCCTATTTACCGTTTATAATATCCTTGATTTTATTCAATTCAGCTTGAAGCGTTTTCATCTGTTCATCCTTCTTGTCCAATTGCTTTTGGAGTTTTTCAATGGTTTCAGATCCTTTTTTTAACGCTTTAAGTTCTGTTCGCAATTTCTCATTTTCTTCATATAAATCACTAATTCTTTCGTCCTTATATTCCAAATCGTCTTTTAATTTTTTGACTTGGGCATTTATTTGAGTTTGGTCAGTTTTAACCTTCGTTTTGGTCTCCTCTTTTGCTTCTTCATTTGCTTTAACTGGCGGTGGAGGAGGTGGAAGTGATTCGGCTTTTCTTTCTGGCTCCACCAATCCAATGGTTTCCTTGAGCAAAGTCATAGGATCTTCTCCCTTTAAGAAGGTAACCCCAAAGAAGAATACAGGTCCTGCAACCAATAAAAACAGTACAAATCTCGCGAAGCCTGTTAACTTAAATTTTCCTTTTGCCATTTTCTATTTTTATTTAAAATTTAAGCAATTCTTTATTTTACTTAAACATCTTATGATCCTATTGTTTGAACAACTTCTTAAATATACCTCTACTTCCACTTATATAACGCTAAAATTCTACTGAATTGCTGAAATATCGGACAAATTCAAAAAATCATATTAATTTCATTTCTCATACAAGATTTGACAAGGGTTCTTAGAGCTTACAGAAGTCCTTCAACAGAACCTAAACTTTCTTAAATACGTATATTTGATGGTTAGACGTTAGACTATAAGATAGTTAGACATTAGAAAAGAAGATAGTTAGACGTTAGACAGTAAGATAGTTAGACACTAGACGCTAAAAATCTAGCAGTCTAAGTACTAAATACTAAGTACTATAAGTCTAACGTCTAACACTCTAAACATCTAAAAAATCTAACACCTAATGGACGCTTATATATATGATGTGTTGCGCACCCCACGAGGAAAAGGGAAAAGAAATGGAGCACTTTACGAAGTAAAGCCGATACATCTTCTAGAAGTTTGTTTAGCAGCTCTACAAGAGCGATCACAATTGGATACCAGTAATGTGGATGATGTCATCATCGGTTGTGTAACTCCCGTAGGTGACCAAGGCGGAAACATTGCGAAAGCGGCATTATTATCTGCTGGCTGGGACAATAGAGTAGCAGGGATGCAAATCAACCGGTTTTGCGCTTCTGGTTTGGAAGCAGTGAATCTTGCTGCCATGAAAATTAAATCAGGTTGGGAACATCTTGTGGTCGCAGGTGGTATTGAATGCATGAGTAGAGTGCCATTGGAAAGTGACGGAGGCCCTTTGCTTTTTGATCCAGGAATTAGTACAAGAGTAGGATATATTCCACAAGGAATTTCTGCAGATTTGATTGCAACTATCGAGGCTTATTCAAGGGAAGACTTGGACAATTATGCGATGCAATCTCAGCAAAGAGCGGCACACGCTTGGGAGAATAATTATTTTGAAAAATCGATTATCCCAATTCACGATGATTCAGGTTTGTTGGTTTTAAATAAAGATGAACACATGCGGCCGGGTACAAATTTAGAAACATTAGCCGGATTAAACGCAGCGTTTAAAGAAGTTGGAAAAACCGGATTTGATGCCATCGCACTGCAGAAGTATCCTTTTGTAGAAAAAATAAATCATCTGCATACTGCCGGGAATTCGTCTGGAATTGTTGATGGAGCAGGATTGGTTTTGGTTGGATGCAAGGATATAGGATCGGTCATAAATAAAAAACCAAGAGCGAAGATTCGAGCAATCGGTACAGTGAGTACAGAGCCAACTATTATGTTACAAGGTCCCACACCAGCGACACACAAAGCCCTAAAGAATGCTGGAATGGAGGCAAAAGATATAGACTTGTGGGAAATGAATGAAGCCTTCGCTTCTCCCGTTTTAAAATTTCAAAATGATTTTAATATCCCTGATGATCAATTGAATGTGAATGGTGGGGCGATTGCAATGGGACATCCATTGGGAGCTACAGGAGCGATGTTACTTGGGACACTTTTAGATGAATTGGAACGTCGGGATTTGGCAACAGGATTGGTGACCATGTGTGTTGGTGGAGGAATGGGCGTTACCACAATCATTGAAAGAGTTTAAGGATATGCAGGTTTTAAAATTTCTAATTTTTATACCGACTATTTTTCTAAGTTCATTTTGTAATAAAAGTGATAAAAATCAGGTCTACTATGACCTTGCCCTCGCTATGGAAAATTCCATTTTGGAGGGCGATCCTGAAATGCTGAATAATTTATTTAGCCATTATGTTTTGGTTCAAAATGTATTAGCGGAACATGGCATTGTAGAGCAGGTTTATATTCGGGCTGCGGCAGAGCACATGAAACGGAACATGAGAATAGGTGACCAAATAATAGATGCGACAGCCTATGGTGCAGGTCTTTTTCAGTTTACCAAATTGTATTATGATGGAAATGCACCGCATATGGTGTTTCGTACTTTTGTGAGTTTTTCGGAAATTAACTATTTAGATTTCGAATTAAAAACGGTGAATGGAAAGCCCCGAATTGTAGACACTTATAATTTTTCTATTGGAGAACAATACAGCAAAACAGTAAAAAATCTATTTCGTCTTTCAGAAATTCATGACAATGGTTTCGATGCTTCAGCCATTACCCCAGACAATGTTTTAACGATGAGTTTGGCAAAAGTAAAGCGCATCAATAATTTGCTCAATTATGGTTCCGTACAAGTTGCTGACAGCCTTTTTAAAACCATCCCAAAAACAATTCAAGAACAAAAATCAATCTTGTTAGCAGGAATGAAGATTGCTTATTTGAAATCTGGAAAAGATTATAGCAATGCATTTGATCGGTATAAAAAACTATATCCAAACGAAGAACGATCATTGACTTTAATGTCGATTTATAATTCTTTATTAAAAGAAGATGGAACAGCTGCCCGAGTTCAAATTGAGAAATTGGCTAAGTTTGTTGGCGATGATCCAGTTTTGAATTACTTTCTATCTCAATCTTATTATGTGGATAAAGACTATGAAGAAGGTTTGAAATATGCCAATCAGATCGTAGAAGATATGCCCTACGTGATTCAAGCTTATGAAATGGAATTGTCCTGCTTGGTTGGCCTCGGAGATATGGACCGTTCTATGTTGCTTTTAGATAAAATGAAAGATGCTTTTAATTTGAGTAATAAAGAGTTGGAAAAATTAATTGTTAATTTTCCTGAATTGAAAAATAGTTTGCAATTCGAAAAGTGGAAGGGAAAAACAATTTAATCTAGTACTTGCATTCAAAAAAATAAAAACCTTTTTATGATAAATTACAAAAAGGACACAGATAATATCGTTACACTCACTCTTGATATGAAAGGGCGGGAACACAATATTATTAACCATAAAGTTAGTAGAGCCTTTTATCCAGTAATCGAATACTTGAAAAAAGAAAAGGCTGCTGGAGCCTTAAAAGGTATTATCATTACTTCTGCTAAAAAAACGTTTTTGACGGGAGGTGATCTAGACTATCTTTTTAAAAAGAAAGATGCACAAACCATCTTCGATTATACAGAGTCTTTACAAAAATTATCAAGAGAATTGGAGAGCCCTGGCGTACCAGTAGTCGCCGCGATAAACGGTACTGCGTTGGGGACAGGTTTCGAATTGGCTTTAGCATGCCACCATAGAATCGTTCTTGATGATCCAAAAATAAAACTAGGTCATCCGGAAGTGAATATCGGAATTATGCCAGCCAACGGTGGGGTTATACGTTTGATGTGGTTGCTCGGTATCGAAAAGGCATTTCAAGTACTGACAAGTGGAAAAAAGTACATTCCTAAGATGGCTTTGAAAGTAGGAATCATAGATGAATTGGCAAAAAACAAACGAGAACTATTGGAAAAGTCCAAAGCTTTTTTAATGGCAAACTCCGAAAGCAGAAGACCTTGGGATCACAAAGGAATGACCATCCCTGGAGGGACTGTTCAAGATCGAAAAGTAGGGCGAATGATACAAGGGCTTGCCGCCAAATTACACGAACAGAACTACGGACTATTTCCTGCTCCTAGAGTAATATTGGAAACACTTGTTGAGGGATCTAAAGTAGATTTCGATACAGCTTGCCGCATTCAGAGTCGCAATTTTACTAAACTTGTTTTAGGAAAAGAAGCACAGAATATGTCGAAAGCATTTTGGTATGATTTCAATTCAATAAAAGATGGAGAGAGTCGACCAAAAGGATATGGAAAATTTAGACCGAAAAAAGTTGGAATAATTGGAGCAGGTCAAATGGGATCAGGAATAGCTTATGTTTGTTTAATGAACGGAATGTCTGTTATCTTAAAAGATATTTCAAAATCTGTTGCCCAAAGAGGTTGGGAATACATCGACAAGGAATTACAAGCTGCAGTAGATCAAGGAAAAATAATTCCGGAGATGAAAACAGAGTTGTTGTCAAAAATTGAAACGACAGAAAATGCCAAAGAATTTGAAACTTGCGATTTGGTTATTGAAGCCGTTTTTGAAAACCAAAATGTAAAAGTCAAAGTGACCAAAGAAGCAGAAGTGCACATGGATAAATATGCATTGTTTGCTACCAATACTTCCTCTATTCCGATCACGACACTAGCGAAATCAACAGTGCGCCCAGCTAATTTTGTTGGTTTACATTTCTTTGCACCTGTACAAGAAGTTCCTTTGGTAGAAATAGTGAAAGGAGAAGAAACTTCAGATGAAACCGTGGCAAGGGCTTTTGACTTTGTTAAAAAATTGAAGAAGACTCCAATCCTCGTAAAAGACAGTTGGGGCTTTTATGCTTCAAGAGTTTTGAACACTTATATATTAGAAGGCATTTACATGCTGGAAGAGGGCTATCCTCCTGCAATTATCGAAAACCTCGGATTGCAATCCGGAATGCCTGCCGGTGCTCTAGCGATGGCGGATGACCTTTCCATGGAAATGGTTATGCGTTACGAAAATCAAGCAGCACAAAATTACGGCCCCAAATATATTCAGCATCCAGCCGTTGAAGTTTTAGCTAAGATGATGACGGAGCTCAATAGAATGGGCAGGACTACTCAAAGAGGCTTTTATGAATACGACGTAGAGGGAGACCGTTCACTTTGGCCTGGTCTTAAAGAACATTTTGGTACGGATGAGCCAGAAATAAAAATTGAAGAATTAAAAGAACGATTTCTTTTTGCACAAGTCATAGAGTCCGTTTGGTGTTTGCAAGAGAAAGTTATTTATTCTGTTCCCGAAGCAAATTTAGGCAGTATATTAGGTTGGGGTTTTCCTGCTTATAAAGGGGGTTCTTTGCAATACATAAATGATTATGGCGTAGAGAAGTTTTATAAAAAAGTCAAAGAGTTTGAATCCACTTTCGGACCACGATTTTCAGCACCTAAATTATTAAAAGAGAAAGCTGAAAAAGGAGAGCTGTTTTAAAAAGACCAATAATTTGTTTGGTGATTTTAGTTTAGGATTTATCTAGTACAGAAATCTTATATTATTGACTCAACATTTTATAGTTGAAAATCGTTTACTAAGTAGCTTGCATAAGGTCCCGGGAAATTCTTTCGTTTAAACACTAATTTATTACAATGAAAAATCATTTACGCTCTATACTCTTCATCGGGGCAATCATCTTATTTGCTACAACGTGCAAAGATCCGGAACCGGAGCCAGAACCTCAACCAACACTTCCTACCGGAACAAGTTTCATTGAACCTTCAGAGCAAAGACAAGGAGATGCGGATCGAGGTTATCAATATTTGATAGCAGGTGATTATGTAGACAGCGGAGTTCCATACGATCTTTATATTACAGCCGGCGCGGATAACAATAATTATTTAGGTAGGGAAGGAGACAATGCTTCTGTGGCTCATGATTTTACAGCAGTGAATGCTGCAAATGGAGTTAGGGTTGTGAGTGCAAACTGTTTTCAATGTCATGCGCAGTTTTTGAATGGCGAACTCGTGGTTGGATTGGGAAATAGCATGGCAGATTTTACAGAAGACCAATCTGGTACAGTAGGCGTTATTGATTTTGCCATCAACTTAGCCTACGGAAATGGTTCTCCAGAATGGGTTGCTTATGAGCCTTTTCGTACAGCGGTATTGGCGACAGGAAGTGAATTAGTGACAAGTGTAAGAGGAGTAAATCCAGCAGATAAATTAGCTGCAATTCTATCCGCACATAGAGACCAGGTTGATTTAACTTGGTTGGACAATAGGAATTTCGAAATTCCAGAAGGAGTTGTTCCTACAGACGTCCCTGCTTGGTGGTTGTTGAAAAAGAAAAATGCCATGTTTTATGCTGGAATAGGAAGAGGAGATTTTGCCAGAATAATGATGGCTTCTAGCATATTGACTTTGCAAGATTCTACCAAGGCAAGAGAGGTAGACAATGAGTTTGCAGATGTGCTTGCATTCATAAACAATTTAGAAGCACCTGCTTATCCAAACGCTATTGATGAAGCAAAGGTAGCCAGAGGAGAAACGATCTTTAAAGACAATTGCGCACAATGTCATGGAACTTATGGAGTCGAAGATACTTATCCAAACTTGTTGGTTGAATTGGACGTGATCGGCACAGATCCAACCGTTGCTTCTGCTAATTATGCTTATCCAGAATTTGTGGAATGGTACAACAATTCTTGGTTTGGAGATAAAGCAAGCATTCAAGCTACAGAAGGATATGTCGCACCACCTTTAGATGGTATTTGGGCAACAGCACCGTATTTACACAACGGCTCTGTTCCGGATTTACACAGTCTTCTAAAAAGCTCTGATCGACCCGACTATTGGATCAGATCATTTAATTCCAATGATTTAAATTATGAGAAAATGGGTTGGAATTACATTGAAGAAACAGGACCCGGTGGTTCTGAAACTTACAATACAACTTTGACAGGATACGGCAATCAAGGACATACATTTGGAGATTTTCTCAATGAAGACGAAAGAGCTGATCTGATAGAATATCTGAAAACGTTGTAATCCTTTTTTATATTAAAAAGTCAAGTCGTTTTATTAGGAACAACTTTGAAAATGAGTTTTAATGATAGAAATTAAAACTCATTTTCAAAGCATTGAATTGAGAATGTAATTTTATCATGTCTGCCTATCGATCATTTAAGACCATTATAATTATATTTTTTTAAGTTCATAAAGAGAATTTGATTTAGCTGCCCTCTTTGTTTGGGAGGGCCCTCCCTTTACCACCACCGCCACCGATCCAACTCGGTGCATTTTGCAACAGGATACAACAATCCTGCTTCATCTCAGATCATTTTCCAAGAATCGTATGTAAAAAATAATAGCCAGAAAGCATTCGATCGAATAGGCCTCTACTAATAAGACGCAGGATTTTTAAAATTC
>CALIAG010000533.1 GCA_938041325.1 uncultured Saprospiraceae bacterium
TTTCACCTTGATTGCAATGTCTTTGATTGACAAATATGGAAGGAAACTTTTGCTCTTGATTGGTACAGCTGGCCTAGCCATTGGAATGTTTATTACATCATACGGATTCAAACAAGCCACTTATACAATTACAGAGACCACCCTTTCAACTATTTCAACCGAAATAGACCAATCGAAATTGACAAGCATGGCTAATACTGTTTATACCAGCGACGTTACTTTTAAAAAATTATTAAAAGAAAATTTAGGTGAAGATGTTTATCGACAACATCAAGGGTCTATAATTGATGCTTCTGTAAAAATGAATCCCATGCTTATCCTTTTTGGAATTCTTATGGTGGTTGCATCATTCGCCATTTCATTGGGTCCGGTAATGTGGGTGTTGTTTTCCGAAATCTTCCCCAATATCATAAGAGGAATCGGAATGTCATTTGTCGGATTTATCAATTCAATGGTCTCCTTTTTTGTCGTTCAATTTTTCCCTTGGGAGATCACCAATCTTGGAAGCTCAATGACCTATTTAATATATGGCGTGTTTGCCGTGATTGGATTCCTGCTTATCGCAAAAATAGTTCCGGAAACAAAGGGTTTAACACTAGAAGAATTAGAGAAAAAATTATTTAAAAACTAAATGGCTGTTGTAAATAACCCAATACTAAAAGGCTTTAATCCTGATCCTTCGATCATTAGAGTTGGTGACGATTACTATATTGCAACTTCTACTTTTGAATGGTTTCCGGGTGTTCAAATCCATCATTCGAAAGATTTGAAAAACTGGCAATTGATTGCCCGACCACTCAACCGATTAAGCCAATTGGATATGAAAGGCAATCCGGATTCTTGTGGAGTTTGGGCGCCATGTTTGTCCTACGATCAAGGGATTTTTTATTTGGTATATTCTAACGTAAGATCCTTCGATGGAACTTGGAAAGACACGCCAAATTACTTGGTCACCACAGAAGATATTCGAGGCGCATGGTCTGATCCTGTTTTCCTAAACTCTAGCGGATTTGACGCATCGATGTATCATGATGAAGATGGTAGAAAATGGGTAACAAACATGATCACCGATCATAGAAAAAACCTGTTTTTCGGCGGTATTATTTTGCAAGAATATGATGCCAAACAACAAAAGCTAAAAGGCCCTATTTCCTCTATTTTCAAAGGCACTGACTTAGGTTGCACAGAAGCTCCACATATCTACAAACGCAATGGTTACTATTATTTAATCTTGGCGGAAGGAGGAACAGAATATGGTCATGCCGTCACTATGTGTCGATCAAAATCAATTGAAGGACCTTACGAACTACATCCAAATAATCCTATTTTCACAGCCAAAGACAATCCAAACCATTCGCTACAAAAATCTGGTCATGCAGATATTGTTGAAAGTGCAAATGGAGATTGGTACATCGTCTATTTAGTAGGCAGACCATTAAGTCCAAAAGGTCGATGTACATTGGGTAGAGAAACAGCAATCGAACAAGTCCAATGGGCTGACGATGATTGGCTTTATCCATTAACAAACTCAAAACTAACGCGTCCGAAAATAGCTGTACCTTTTAAAGAACATGCTTTTCAGAAAGAAGAAGCAAGAGATGATTTTGATGCAAAAGAATTAAACATCAGCTTTCAATCCTTACGGGTTCCGATAACTTCTGATTGGGCAAACCTAGGTCTACGCTCAGGATATATGAGGCTCTTTGGTCGAGAAAGTTTAAGCTCGCTTCACAAGCAAAGTTTACTGGGAAGAAGAGTCCAACATTTCAACATAGAAGCTAGTCTTGCTCTTGAATATAGTCCAACTAATTTTCAGCAAATGGCAGGTTTAGTTTGCTATTACAATACCGGCCATTTTTACTACCTCTATAAAAGTTCCGATTTTACGGGGAAAGAGAATTACTTAAATATTGTTGCTTGCGATAATTTCAAAACATCAGAGCCACTTGCAGAACCAATAACTCTTCCAATTAATTCAAACAAGGTTTTTCTAAAATTAAATTTTAATAAAAAGGCTTTAAACTTCTTTTATTCACTGGATGAGCAAAACTGGAATCCCATAGGTCCTTCTTTGGACGGAAGCATTCTTTCTGATGATTATATCCAAGATGCTCAGAATCGGTATCGCCCAGCATTCACAGGTTCTTTTGTAGGCATGTGTTGCCAAGACCTTTCAGGTCAAAACCTACATGCTGATTTTGACTGGTTTGAGTACAAGGAATTAGAAAATTAAAACAACTCATTATAAAGTCTTAAAATTTGTAAATATTTATACATGAAAAAAGCAACATTCTTTTTAATCGTTTCTTTATTTTTTGCTTGTAATACCGAGCAAGAAACTCCAGCTTCCGCAAATCAAACAAATGAAAAAGCTAAAGCTAGGTCTTATGAAAAATTCGAACCAGAAGACGGGAAAATCATCGTTTTTGCTGGACAAGAGTTAGAAGCAGTCGGAGGCTTGGACAAATACAATGACGGATACTACGATCATTTTACTCCACCCGCAGGTTTCACCATGTACACAGATTTAATGACAGGCTCTGAGTCTTTTGGTTTTATTCATAAAGGTTTGGATGGACTAACAAGTACTGACAACTGGGGTGACGGTGATAGCAATATGTCCTTACAGATTGCAGATCCGGATTTCAAAAATTCCGCTCTCGCCATAGGCCTCGACATGAAAGATGACAACGAAGAAGATGTTGCCAAAGGGGAACGAGATGAAATGATAATTACACTTGGCAAATGGATCAAAGATTTAGGAGACCGTCCTGTATTTTTAAGAATAGGTTATGAATTTGACGGACATCCTTGGAATGGTTACAACAGAGAAGACTACTTAACATCTTTTAAAAGAATTCATGATATGTTTGATTCTTTAGGAGTCGAAAATGTCGCTTATGTCTGGCAATCAAGAGGGCGAGGTTCCTTTCGCGAAGAATTGGATCAATGGTATCCAGGGGATGAATACGTTGATTGGTGTGCCTTTTCATTTTTTGCCGCGGACAATGAAAATCATGCAATGATAAAATTTGCCAGAGACCACAAAAAACCTTGCTTTATGGCAGAGGCCACTCCTATACTTGCAGATACTGCAGGAGTTGTTACACCAATTGATTTAAGCAAATTGGAAGATGTTGAACTGGCTTGGAAAGAATGGTTTATTCCTTTTTTCAGAACCATGGAAAACAATCCGGACGTCATAAAGGCTTTCAGCTATATCAACAGCAGATGGAAAGACCGTCCGATGTGGAAAGACAATTCGTTTTTTAAAACAATCGATGCGAGATTACATTTAAACGAAGAGATGAAAAAAAGGTGGTCAGAGGAAATTGCAAAAGACAAATACCTCAACGCATCTATTGATCTTTTTAGGAACCTAAACTAACTTATAGAAAAGGCCTTGATTCTGAGAATCAAGGCCTTTTAAATTTTATTAAGAAGCTATTTTTTTTTTAGAACGATCCATAAATCGCTGCAAAATCATCAGCCTTTAAAGATGCTCCACCGACCAAGCCGCCATCAACATCAGGCTGAGAAAAGAGCTCTTTTGCATTGCCCGGTTTTACAGAACCACCATACAAAATACTGGTCCCTTCCGCTACGTCTTTTCCGTATTTTTCTGCTAACAAATCCCGAATTGCTTTTTGCATTTCTTGTGCTTGTTCCGGAGATGCAGTCACACCTGTTCCTATAGCCCAAATTGGTTCGTACGCAATAACTATTTTAGAAAAAGAATCTTCATCTAAATGAAATAAACCACCTTCCAACTGTGCTTTCACATGTGCAACATGCGTTCCTGCTTCTCTAATACTTAATGGTTCTCCACAACAAAAAATTGGAATCAATCCTTTTGCCAAAACTCGATCAGTTTTTGAAGCCAATAAAGCATCAGACTCTTTGAAATATTCTCTTCTTTCTGAATGTCCTAAAATGACATATTCAGCACCTACTGAAGCTATCATATCCACAGAAGTTTCCCCGGTATATGCCCCAGAAATTTCTTGTGAACAATTTTGTGCCGCAACTTTAATATGATCACTATCCTTGAGTGCATCACAAACACTTTTCAAGTGAATGAAAGGAGTCCCCAATATCATCAAAGCTCCATTGGCAGAAGTTTTTTCAGATAAAGATTTAGCTAGCTCTAACCCTTCTTCAAAAGTCTTATTCATTTTCCAATTCCCTGCAGCTATTTTAAGTCTGGACATGTTGTGTGTTTTAAATTTTTATAAATTATTTTCCTTTTTGAACAGCTTTTCGCTTTTTACTGTATTCAATATTTTTTTCAATCTTATGATCTGGTCTACTCCATTTGACTTTTTCTTTACTTCCTTTTTCATCAAACTTAGTCTTTGGCTGTTTCCCATTCGCAAATGCTTTTTCGGGTTTCAGACCTAAAATATTAAACAGATCCATGTCCTCTACAAAGTCTGGATTTGGAGTAGTAAGCAATTTATTACCCGCAAAGATAGATCCTGCACCAGCTAAAAAACACAAAGCCTGACCTTCTGAACTCATTTCGGTTCTTCCAGCAGAAAGACGAACCACTGATCCTGGCAATACAATTCTTGTAGTCGCAACCATTCTTATCATTTCCCAAATCGGAATAGTCTTTTGTTCTTCTAATGGAGTTCCTTCCACTGCGACCAAAGCATTGATCGGTACAGATTCTGGTGGAGTTTCCAAATTCGCCAAAGTAATCAGCATCTTACATCTATCTTCTGAAGTCTCCCCCATTCCGATAATGCCACCTGAACACAAAGTCAAATTCGCTTTTCGCGCATTGTCCAATGTTTCCAAACGATCCTCATAACCTCTAGTAGAAATTATTTCTTTGTAGAATTCTTCTGAAGAATCCAAGTTGTGATTGTAAGCATACAAACCAGCATCTGCCAATCGCTTTGCTTGGTTCTCAGTCAACATACCTAAAGTGCAGCAGACCTCCATGTCTAATCCATTCACCGTTTTGACCAAGTCTATGACCTGATCAAAGTCTGAATTATTTTTAACATTCCGCCATGCAGCTCCCATACACAATCGAGAGGAGCCATTCGCCTGAGCAGTCAATGCAGCTGAACGTACTTGCTCAACAGTCATCAATTCGTTCTTTTCAATATCGGTATGATAACGGGCCGCTTGTGGGCAATAGGAACAATCCTCTGGACATCCTCCCGTCTTTATCGATAATAAAGTACTGATTTGGACTTTACGTGAATTATGATGTTCGCGATGCAACTTCGCCGCCCGAAACACCAATTCCAACAATGGTCCATTATATATATCTAGCACTTCTTTCAATTCCCATTTACGATTCATATCACAATCTTTATTAAGCAATTGACCTACAACAGTCCTTAATTATAGGTTCGTTGGTTTTGCCTATGTAGTTAATTTTTAAAGTTTCAAAGGTAAGATTTATTTGCAGAACAAATCTTATTGTTTAGGGCAAAAGATAAATTTATATATTATGCTTTTACAGGCGAAAAAACTTCAATCGCCTCGTCAATCATTGAATAAATTACATCCAACTGATTGTCAGTTATACAATATGGAGGCATAATATAAATTACATTTCCCAAAGGCCTTAAAATCGCACCTTTTGACAAGAAAAACTCATACAACTTATCTCTCAAATCATTGAAATATCCAGTTGCAGTTCCGGTCTCAAACTCAATCGCTATTATAGTCCCTGTTTGCCGGACATTTTTAACTTTATTTGACTCTTTTAAGCGAGTTAAATAAGCATGATGTTTTTTAGAAATCCGAAGTAAATCAGCTTTACATTCAGCAGAGTTTAATATTTTCAAACTTGCTAATGCAGCTGCACACCCCGTTGGGTTTGCCGTATAAGAATGTCCATGAAAAAATGTTTTGTATTTATCTTCAGAAAGAAAGGCTTCATAGATTTGCTCGGTGCATGAAGTGACACTTAAGGGAATAGTTCCACCTGTCAACCCTTTTGCCATGCAGATTATATCAGCTTGCTCTTTCAAATGATTCGAAGCGAAGTTCTCTGCTGTTCTTCCAAACCCAGTCATGACTTCATCTGCGATGCAAAGGATACCATTCTCCTGACATCTTTTTATCAATGCGTCCAAATGCTCCGGTGGATACATTACCATACCTCCAGCTCCTTGGATTAAGGGTTCAAATATAAAAGCATAGGCTTCTTCGCTTTCAATGATTTCGTTTAACGCATTTAAAGATTCTTGTAATTTGTCCTCAACAGGTACAGGAATTCTTTTCACTTCAAACAACTGATCTCGAAACGCCAAATTAAATTTATGCTCACCACTTGCCGACATAGCACCAAATGTTTCCCCATGAAAGCCATTTTCAAAGGCAACTAAAACAGTCTTCTTTATTCCTTGATTAAAGTAATATTGCTTCGCCATTTTAATTCCAATCTCTACCGCTGTCGATCCATTATCTGAATAAAAAATTCGCCCTTGATTGGATGGTAAAATCTTCAATAATTCCTCGGCCAACGTGACGGCAGGGTGATGTGTAAATCCAGCAAAAATAATGTGCTCTAAATTCAGCATTTGTTCATAAACAGCCTTTGCAATTTCTTCCTTTCCATGCCCATGAATATTTACCCACCAGGAAGATACTGCATCAATATATTCACTGCCATCATAATCGTAAAGTACAGCCCCTTTAGCGTGTTTAATCGCCAATGGATCTTTCGCAGTTCGCATTTGAGTATAAGGATGCCATACCACTCTTTTATCCTTTTCAATAAGTTCTTCTCTTTCTTTAGTATTCTCCAAGATGTTTGATTTTAAAGTAGTTCACGGAAATTGGGTTTAGAATAATTTGGAAAGTTTCCTAGCCTCTTTCTCAATACTTTCTTTGTTTATAACTGCTAATTCATCCACTCGTCCAAAAACTTTCACTCCTGACATTGCCGCAATTACTTCTTGAGTTTCCTTGTTTTCTTTACCATTAAATATGATTCCTGCAATTTCAATTCCTTTAGCCTTGACTGCTTCGATACTTAGTAAAGTATGGTTTATACTTCCTAAATAATTTCTTGAAACAAGGATCATTGGAACATTCATTTTTTTGATGAGATCAATCATGCAATCCTTCTGATTAAGAGGGACATATAAGCCTCCTGCTCCTTCAATAATTAATGGCCCTTCGACAGAGGGGATTTTAAAATCTTCCAAGTTAATTTCAACATTGTCCCTTTCGGCAGCAGCGTGAGGTGACATTGGATGATTCAATTTAAATCGCTCAGGATGGATCTTAGAGCCACTCCAATCCTCAACTTTATGCGAGTCTGTATTATCTAAATCTCCAGCTTGAACAGGTTTCCAATAATCCGCCTTTAAGGCCTTACATAAAATAGCAGAAATTACTGTTTTTCCAACCTCGGTCCCAATTCCGCTCACAAAATAAGTTTGTTGATTCATGGCTCAAAAGTAAGTATTTGGATAAAATTATAGGTAATTTTTAAAGAGAATCATTTTTTTGTTTTTGGCGACCTTAATAAAGACCTAAAATCTCCCATTTTCAGACATTTCCTTTTATCTTTCGATTCAACATTTTTTAGCCTTTTGTTGTTAATATTGAAAAATATAAATACAGTAAATTTTAATGAAATTCACTTTTAAAATCAATTCATGAAGTTTGGTAAATTAGAAAATATTAACAAAGTTGATTTCAGTATTAAAAAGGATCCTGAAGAAAATTTGGCTTTGCTCGAATGCCTTCCTAAAGACAAGGAAAAGCCAACCTTATTTGTCGGCTGTACGGGATGGAGCATGAAGGAATGGAAAGGAAAAGTTTACCCTAAAAAAGCAAAAGCAAACGAGTTCCTTCAGCACTATGCCAAGCAATTTAATACCATTGAATTAAATACCACTCATTATAGAATCCCCGATTTTTCTACGATAGAAAAATGGTCAGAAGATTCACCAGAAGATTTTCATTTCTGCCCAAAGATCCTACAAAGGATTAGTCACAGTTCAGATTTAGCAGCTTCGAATTCCTTGCTTCAAAATTTTTGTGATGCAATTGGAGGTCTTGGTAAAAAACTGGGGTCCTCCTTTATTCAATTACCTCCCTACTTTAAAGAGGATAGACTTTTGTTGTTAAAACATTTTTTAGAAAGGTGGCCCAAACACTTAGAGTTGGCAGTTGAAGTAAGACATGAAAATTGGTTCCAAAATAAATCTGTTGGAGATTCATTATTTGAATTGCTCAAAGAATACAATGTTTCCCCGGTTATTACGGATGTAGCAGGCAGGCGGGACGTTTTGCATATGCGTTTAACCTCTTCTTTTGCAGTAATCAGGTTTGTCGGAAATGATTTGCATCAAACCGATTTCGAAAGAATTGATGATTGGTGTGCTAGACTAAAATATTGGTTTGACAACGGATTGAAAAAGGCTTATTTCTTTACGCATGAACCTGATAATCTAAATGCTCCTGACATTGCAAAATACATGGTTGAACAAATGTCTAAAAACGAAGATATCATTACACGAGGTCCAAGCTTTATTCAAGAAGATACCGATTCTCAAATGAGTCTTTTTTAAAACATTCCTCACACCTCTTTTCCCTTTTAAACAACGTTCAATAATATCATGATCAACAAAGTTACAGTTTACTGCGCTTCAAGCGACAAAGTTGCTCCAAAATACTTCGATGCAGCAGAAGCATTGGGAAAGCTTTGTGCCAATAACGATATAGAAGTAATTTTCGGAGGTGGAGGCAAAGGTTTAATGGCGAAGCTGGCAGATAGCGTACTCCAACATGAGGGACAAATCACTGGCATCATGCCCAAGTTTATGAAAGAAGTGGAGTGGCAACATAAAGAAGTGAAGAATTTTATCTTCACAGAAACTATGTCTGAACGAAAAACTCTTCTTATTAAGGATACAGATGCTATCATTGCACTGCCAGGCGGTTGCGGTACTCTGGAAGAATTGCTAGAAGTCATAACCCTTAAACGTCTTGGAAAATTCTTAAAACCCATAATTGTCTTCAATCAAGATGGATTTTATGACCCGCTTTTAAAAATGTTTGAAAATTGCATCCAAGAATCTTTCATGAGACCGGAACATCGGCAAATTTGGAGCGTTGCAAATAAGGTAGAAGATATTCTAATAAGCATAGAAAATGCCCCTCTTTGGGATCAGAATGCTATAAATTTTGCAGCAGTTTGACTATTTTCACCAATTGTTATTGGATTTTAGCTTTTTTTGAAGAAAAACCCAATAATTAAGCAGGCCATCTTCTAATATTACCTTTTAAATCTCCAAGTTTAACCGAATTCTACTTGGATTTTTATACAATTCCATTTTTAACGGATTTATTCATATGCAGGAAGAAACTTATCCATATATCCATCGGGATATCAGCTGGTTATCTTTTAATTACAGGGTTTTGCAGGAAGCAAAAGACCAATCTGTTCCATTATTTGAAAGAGTTAAATTTCTGGCAATCTATTCTTCCAATTTGGATGAATTCTTTAGAGTGAGGGTCTCGGGACATAGAAACCTTGTGCGCGTAGGGAAGAAGACGATCAAGAAGTTGGAATATGATCCTGAACAGGTTTTAAAATCTATTAATCAAATAGTTAATAAACAGCAGGAAGAATTCAATGAGATATTTGAAAAACAAATTATTCCGGAATTAGAGTTGCAAAACATCAACTTGCAAAGGCATTATGATTTGAGTGCTCAGCAAATTGATTTTATAGAGACCTATTTCCAAGACAACCTCCTGCCTTTCGTACAGCCCGTTTTACTGGTAAAAAACAGAATCAAACCTTTCCTTAATAACGCTGCACTTTTTCTCGCTTTGCATTTGGAAGCAAAAAATTCGGAAAACCCTACGAAGGAATATGCTATTGTAAAAATACCTTCAGATCACCTTCCTCGTTTTATTCCTCTGCCATCAGAATCAGGAGTGCATCAGGTAATACTCTTGGATGACATCGTCAGGTACAGTACCCGTTGGTTGTTTCCTGGATACAATATTAAAGACGCTTTTTCCATGAAGTTAAC
>CALIAG010000534.1 GCA_938041325.1 uncultured Saprospiraceae bacterium
ATTCAGGGATTATTGGTTTAGTGGGAAAGCCGAATTGTCGAGATTTGAATTAGAACAAGCCAGATATGGCGAAATTCATAAAGGAGAAGCGGTGCTCATATTCGTATCTGAAGATTTTCTTGGAGACAAACAAGTAAAGTATGAAAGAGGAGAACGAAAAAATGTTGTTCCTACTTTGAAGCTGAATTTTACAAAAAAATTCTTTACTGGAATTTATCCATACTCAATGATGTCTTCTATTTTCACTCCAATTGATTTTACAAAACCGACCATGAAAGTTACGACAAGTTCTCAGGAATGGTGTGGACATACTTTTACGCAATTGAATCATAGAAAAGGAAAATACAAAGGTCAGCTTTTTTCTTATTTTCAAAGTGAAGGAGATGAAAACTTTTCTTTGGAGGCAAGTTTGCTGGAAGATGAGGTCTGGAATAAAATTCGCTTGAATCCAGAATCTCTTCCTACTGGTGAAATTAAAATCATCCCCGGTACTCAATTTCTTAGATTAAAACATCGTCCAACTCAGGTTGAAAATGCGACTGCAAGTATGGTTGATTATAAGGATGAAACACTTTCTCAACAAGCTCTTAAGAAATATAAAATAGAGTATAAAGGATTTGATAGAGTATTGGAAATAACTTTTGAAGCTGCATTCCCCTACTCTATTTTGGCTTGGGAAGAACAAACACAAAGTGGATTCCGCAATCCTCAAACGCTTACTACACGTGCTGTTCGAACACATTCTATAAAAAGCGCGTATTGGGGTAAAAATAGTTTAGCAGATGGTGAATTACGGAAGAAATTGGGATTGAACGCGGGGAATTATTAGAGTATAAAACATAAGCAACATTCAATGCTTTACAATTCCTGGAGTTGCAATTGCAGTATTTTCTAATGGCCAAAATAACCTACCTAGCGTCTTTTCTGCCCTGAGAATTCCATTGCTTCTCCTTTGCCAAATCCATAACTAAATCCAAATGTAATAAACCTTCCACGCTGCTGACGACTGTATACGTAAAAGTCATCTTGCGAAGTTTCTGATTCTCTGATTCTAGAAGCAAAAATATCTCTTACACTCAAATTTAACACGCCCTTCCCTTTCATTATTTTTTTACGTAAACCTAAATCAGCAAATAAATTTCCGGAAACTTCACTTTGAACGGTTAAGTATCTGGAAACATAATGTCCTGTAATTTCAAAATCAATATTTGAAGGAAATTTAATTTTGGAGGTAACTTTGGTTGACCATCGGTCAGCACTAAAATCAAATGAAGTTGCTTCTAATTCTCCTTGTCGATTAAAAGTATTGTAGTTAAAATCTCCGTTAAACGATAACTTTTTATTGGCCGTATATTTTGCATTGAGCTCTATACCCGTTGCACGGTTAGTCCCAATATTCAATGGGATAGTTGTGTTGACATTATTTTCAAAAGTAGAAACTCGTTCCACAACATCGGTCGTATAGCGGTAATAAACCCCAAAGCTTAAGGAAATTTTTCCAGCAACATAGATACTTGAAACTTCATAAGAATCTGTAAACTCAGGCAACAAATTGGGGTTTCCGGTGCGTATGGAAAAATTATTTCTGATGTTAAAAAATGGATTCAAATCCCAAAGTCGCGGGCGGAATATTCTACGAGAATACCCTCCTTGCAAAGAGAACGCATCCGTCACTTTATAAGAAGTGTGGACCGTAGGAAAATAATTTGTAAAGTTTCTATCATTGTCTTCATTGGTATTGACGAGCAAAGTTTTAAGGTCAGTATTTTCTAATCTTAAACCCAACTTGATGCCCCACTTGTCATGTTCGTAAGCACCCGTTCCGTAAACCCCAAACACCTTTTGGTCGAATTCAAAGACGTTGGTTAAGCTCCTATCCGATATCCATTCTCCGTTAATAGAATTACTAACTTCAAAATCATTGCTTACGTTATTAATTACGTATTGTGCTCCAGTTTCCAATGTGATTTTATCAGAAAAGGGTTTTGTATAATCTAGACTAAAAGTATATTTTCCTTCCTGAAAATTAGTAGCTGTTTGTTGATCCGAAAAAGAAATGATTCCCAAGGTAACCGTATTAAAAAACTCTGAAGATTGGTCTTTGCCGAAAAAATTTCCCAACGCACTAACTAGCAAAGCGTGGTCTTTATGTCCTTTGAGTTTACTTTTATATTGTAATTCGTAGCTGTACTTTGGATTAGTCGCTTCGGTCGTTTCATTGCGATTCCATCGACTAACGACATCGCCAGCCGCATTTTCCAAACTGAAGTTGGTCAATGAAGGTTGTTGTTCAACTTCGTAAGCAAAACTTCCTGACAATGTAATTACATTATTTTTGTTGATGTGGTAATCTGTACCAAGGATTAGATTGTAGAAATTTTCGTTGCGATATTCTCGACCCTCCGAAAATATAGTCGTACCGTTCACCAAATCCTGATTGATATTTTCATTGTCTCTTGGCAGCTCTCTATAGCCTACACCAATTTGGCTAAAGAGGTTGAATTTCTCTGTACGTCGATTCAAGCTTAAACCAAAACTATGATTATGTGGCCACCCGGTATTAATAGTGGCCGAACCGTTAATGCCTTTTCGTGATTCCTTTTTTATAATGATATTGATGATACCAGAAGTTCCTTCTGCATCATATTTGGCAGAAGGATTGGTAATCACTTCTATTTTTTCAATCATGTCGGCAGTAATTGTTCCGAGCGCATTTCCTTGCTCACTTGCCAATACGGATGGTTTACCGTTGATTAAAATCTGTACGCCCGAACTTCCCCGTAAACTAATTTCTCCTTCAATGTCGACATTTACTGAAGGTACATTATTCAATACTTCCAAAGCACTTGCGCCCGTACTACTCAAGTCTTTTCCCACATTAAAAACTCGTTTGTCCAATCTAAACTCAGTCGTTGATTTTTCTCCACGCACAACTATTTCATCCAACTGTTGGCTATTTTCGCTCATCTCAATTTTACCTAAATCCACTTTTCCATTCACAATAGAAAAATCTGTAATGGTCTTGCTTACCAAACCAATAAAACTGGCTTCCACATAAAAATCAGTTTGTTCTATTGTCACTGAAAATCTACCATCCAAATCGGTGATGGCCCCCGTGATAGCAGCTTTGGTATTTTTATCTCCAATCATTATCGCGGCAAATTCTAGTGGCTGCTGAGTGCTGCTTTCTATCACCGTTCCGATGATTTCAATTTTTTGATTTTGTGCAGAAAGTATATTGGCCGACAGCATTAATCCGAAGCAAAAAGCGCAAAGAATGAATTGATTTCTCATAATCTCTTCGTATTGAAATGGTATTAAATTTTAAATGATTTTCTTTTCAATTACACAAAGAAAGTAATCTTTTTTAATTGGTGGAAATTATTCTTCCAACAAGAAGAAGAATAGGCTGAATAGCAGGTTTAAGCACTATCTATTGGATAAAAAAGGCTTTTCTCGAAAAAAATGGAAGGAGCTTTTAATTTGTACATCATTAACTTTCTTGCAATCAACAGTATTGGATACAAGTAATTATTATATTCCATATTTCGAGCTTATCTTAGTAATTCTATTTCAAAACCTTCAACCTTTTTATTCATGAAAAAACTAGAGAAAGACGAAGTCAACCAGGAAGTATTTGATCTGTATGATGATTATGCACACAATAGAATTGATCGGCGAAATTTTATGGAAAAATTATCGCTTTATGCTGTTGGCGGTGTTACCATCAATAGTTTATTAAGCTGTGTGATGCCCAATTATGCGGACAAAATTCAGATTGCCAAAGACGATCCGCGTCTTGCAACTGATTTTATAAAATATCAATCGGAAAAAGGTGGAGGTGAAATACGAGCCTTGCTTTCTAAGCCAGTAAAGGGGAAGAAAAAATTACCGGGTATTGTTGTCGTTCATGAAAACAGAGGATTGAATCCGCATATTGAAGATGTTGGAAGACGGGCTGCATTGGCGGGATTTATTTCTTTAGCTCCCGATGCGCTTTGGCCGCTTGGTGGTTATCCGGGCAACGATGATGATGGTAGGACACTGCAGAAAAAACGAGATCGGAATGAAATGCTCGAAGATTTTATCGCGGCGTTTCATCATTTAAAAGCACATCCAGATTGTAATGGAAATGTTGGCGTTGTTGGCTTTTGTTTTGG
>CALIAG010000535.1 GCA_938041325.1 uncultured Saprospiraceae bacterium
GCATCTGCGTTGAATACTGAAAAGAAACCAAGCATATGGCCGGAATTATAAACGACTGCTTCATCTAGCAAAACCAAATTCTGATCCGGTCCTCCTCCTCTAACATAAAACCCAGCATTTCCTTCTCCTGCAGACATCACACCGGGCAAGAGTTGGAGTGCTTTGAGAATATCAACTTCTCCAAAGATGACCGGAATTCTTTTTATTTCATCAACAGGTAGTTCTACCGTTCCCATCTCTGTACTGGATACATTTTGATCTTCTTCCTCGGCAGTTACAACGATATCTTGTAGCGTTATTCCTTCTGATAGTTCAACATTTAATCTTTGATCTGAATTTAAGTTTATTGAGATCTCTTTGGTCGCATATCCCAAATAGGAAAAAACCATTGTATAGTTTCCTTCTGGAACTGTGATGGAGTAAAAACCATAGGTATTGGAACTTACACCTTGAGTCAGGTTGTCTTTATTGAAAACATTTGCCAAGAGCAAAGTTTCTCCGGTAGATCCGTCTTTTATATAACCGCTAAGTGTATATGAGGTTTGCGTAAAACTAATGATTGGAATCAAAAAGAACAGGGAGAAGTAAAAAGCTTTATACATCCTTAGAGTACCGATTAAGTAAGTGCTAAAATATTTAGTAGTCTAACGTTGAAAAAGGGGATTTTGATTAGAAAAATATCTTATTTAACGCAAATACATCCGTTTTTTGCAGAACTAATGATTATTTCGAGAGAGAAATAGGTTTGACTTTAAATCCTTTGCCTTTGAGTAGACGCAAAACTCCCTTTTTTCCAGGTAAATGCCCAGCACCGATTGTGGTAAAAATGCTTTGTTCTTGACAAAGTTTGGCGATTCGATCAGCCATTATATAATTGCGGTCATAGAGTATAATATTTCGCATTGGACCAAGGCTTTTTTTAGAAGCTTTGTACAACTCTTGCACTTGGCCATTTTCATAATACTCTGTTAACTTTAATGTTTGCTTTCTGAACTTTTTGAAGCTTTTGGCTATCGTCAAAAGTGATTTAAGTTGATACTCGATAGAAATTTTTTCCATGATGGCCAACTGCTCTTCCAAAGTCTCAATACCTAGGGTCACCTTTTCGTTTTCTTTTGCAAACTTCCATAGATAAACATCGAGGGAATCCTGCATATCAGAGGATAAAATGGCTTCGGAAAGGATATTGAAAACGACCATTGGTTTACTGTGTTTGAGGAGATCGAGGTCGAGTGAAGTTTGTTTAAAAAATACCTTTTTAATTTTCTTGTATTTTTTAGGAGAGATCAAATCTTCCAGCGTCTGGCCATTGGGAAGATCCATTGAAGTAGCGGTGAGATTGTGGTTTGCTTCTTCCAAATTAAATTCAGAGGCAAAACTATCGCATTGCAGGATGGCTTGTTCCACTTGTTCTTTAAAACCAAATGCACGTCTGTCTTTGACGTGCATTGTTCCGAAAACGTAAGCGTTTCCTGATATCTTTTTACCCTCGATTTTCCACAGTAAAGTCTGCTTTTTCTTCTTCATTAATGTTGAAGTAGTTTGATGGAAGTTAATCCATCTCTAAGAATAAGTATAAGGAAGAACTTTGGAGTCTTTTACTGTACTAAGAGTCATTAGGGTTTTTAATCTTTCGATTTCATCTATTTGAGACAATGTCTTGAATAACAATTGCTCATAAGTAGGAATGTCTTTACAGATAATTTTTATCAAAAAGTCTGCTTCACCTGTGATGATGTAACATTCGGTAATTTCTTTGATTGATTTTATTTTTTCTAAAAAATCGTTTAATGCGTTTTCTTTTTGCCACGCTAAGGAAACCAAAACAAAGGTTTTAACACTTAAACCAATTGCTTGTTGATTGACCATTGCATGATAACTCTGAACAACGCCAGATTGTTCTAATTTCTTCACCCTCTCTAAAGTTGGTGCAGGAGAAAGACCGATACTCTTTGATAAATCAAGATTTGTAATCTTTGAGTTTTCTTGTAAAATCTTAATAATTTTCAGATCGATTTTATCCAACTTCTCTGTCATAGCTAATGTTTTTATTAAATTTTGATGGTACTCAATTCTTTTGAACACCTGTATTTACAAACAGGGCGCAATATATTGACAAATAAAATAAAGTACAAACAAATGTCGAAATAACCTTCGTAAATTTTAAAGTATCCTTATTTTTCAACATTTTATAATATAAAATTTCGTATTTCATGAATGGAGAACCTTCAAAAACTGCAAAAATAAAGGCATAATAAATTGCTTTGCAACCTATTATGCCTGTTGTGGTACTTAGTACTTAGATTTATCTTAAAAAAGCTGATTTGACTATGGGAAAATTCCTAAAGCCATATAATCGCTTGAAATTTTATCTAAAGCTGAAATGAAAGCAGCAGTTCTCAAATCCTCTATTTTTTTCCTTTTCTTCAAAATAGTACGAATTTGTCTATAAGAAGTGATCATCGTTTCTTCTAAACCTGATCTTACCAAATCGATTTCATCTGCTCCTTTGGTCAATAGATTTCGCTCTTTTACACCGATCGTTTTACCGGTCAAACGTTCTACTAAACCAACTAAGTTCAAATAAGTATTTTGGTTGAAACGTTTCTCCATTCGTCCAAAACGCATGTGAGATAAGTTCTTCAACCATTCGAAGTAAGAAACCGTTACTCCACCTGCATTTACATACATATCTGGAAGAATCATTACTCCCATTTTCAATAAAATCTCTTCTGCCTCGGCAGTTATCGGGCCATTCGCAGCTTCAGCAACGATCTTTGCCTTTACTTTGTGTGCATTGTCAACTCTAATTTGACTTTCCAAAGCAGCTGGAATTAAGATATCACAATCTACTTCCAATACCCGCTTTCTTTGCTTCATATTCTTAGCACCAGGGAAATCTAGAATAGATCCAGTTTCTTTTCTATGCTTAAATAGAGCTTTTATATCTATTCCTTTCTTATTGTAAATAGCACCTTCATATTCAGCAACACTGACGATAATAGAACCACCTTCTTCTTGGCAAATAACACCAGTATGGTATCCAACGTTTCCTAAACCTTGAATCGCGATTGTCTTACCTTCCATGCCAGTTTCTAAACCCAAAGCTGCCATATCGTCTTTATAACTTACCGCTTCTTTCAATGCATAATATACCCCTCGACCGGTAGCTTCTGTCCGTCCTTGAATTCCGTTTTGGTGAACCGGCTTTCCAGTTACACAACCTGCAGCATCAATTTCGCCGCCTTTGAAACTCAAATAGGTATCAAGTATCCAAGCCATTTCTCTCGAGCCTGTTCCGTAATCAGGAGCAGGAACATCGATACCAGGACCTATAAAGTTTTTACGAATTAATTCCGCAGTATATCGACGGGTAATTTTTTGCAATTGAGGAACAGTCATTTCTCTTGGAGAAATTTTTACTCCACCTTTTGCACCTCCAAAAGGTACATCAACGATTGCACATTTGTAGGTCATCAAAGATGCTAAAGCCATTACCTCATCTTGATTCACCTTTTGGCTGTATCGAATACCACCTTTGGTTGGAAGACGGTGATGAGAATGTTGAACTCTATATGCTTCAATTACTTTGTAATCGTTTCCAATTTTTACTGGAAAGCGCATTTGATAAACAGAGTTGCATTCTTTGATTTGAGCAAGCAAGCCTTCAGGTAAATTAGAGACAGCTGCTGCTTTGTCGAAATTCCGATTCACACTGGCGAGGAATCCGCCGTGGTTGTCTTTACTCATTTTCCTTAATTTGATTTTCTAATTTGGTTACCTTTCTATCCAGATAAATCAAAAACAAGAGAATACCTAAAAACACTGCCATGATCACAGCAACAACAACATAGATTTTGCCGATACTTCGGAAAAAGTCTGGATTATCGCTTTGGGCAGATAAAGGAAAAACCAAAATGAGCTGCAAAAAGAAAAGGAGCAAAGTTGATTTTTTCATTTAAATAAAATTTGAATAATTAAGTTGCTTGACAAAAAGCTAATAAAATGATTCGAAAACAATTCCAATTTGCCAGCAGCGCCCTTGTGTTTAATGGATTATTCAGTTTGATTTAGCTGTCGGCAAAACTCGTTATAATTTTCAATAATTCAATCAAAAAGATCATTTATTTTCCAATACCGTCGATTTTTTGTTTGAGTCAAACTTGGTGTAAAGTTTACACTCTATCATAGAGTTTATCTTTGATTTTCTCAATTCGGTAAATCAGTGTTGAAATCCACAAACCTAATAATGTGAAGCCAATTACCGCTGGGTAAAAAACCATCCGCATCGTGTTGTCTAAATCTTCACTACCGAAGGTTGGATTTCCACCATTTCCTGGGTGTAAACTAGAAGTTAATCGGGGAATCACATACAGCAATGGAATCAAGGCTGCAAAGGCAAATATGTTGTAAACAGAAGATATCCTTGATTTACGTTCGCTGTCTTCCATACTGCTTCTAAGAATAAAATAGGCGGCATATATAAGCATAGCAACTGCCGTCATGTTTAATTTTATCTCTTGCCAGGTCCAGTAAGTTCCCCAAGTGTGCTTGGCCCAAATAGAACCCGTTATTAAACCTAAAATTCCAAACATTAAACCTGAGCTGGTCAGTGCCAATGCTTTATCATCAAAGTCTTTATTAAAAGTTCGAAGGTATTTAATGCTATAAAAGACAGATACTATGAACAAGATCATCATGGCCAACCATAAGGAAACATGGAAATACAAATTCCGAATCGTTTCATACAATATATTGCGATAAGGAAAACTGATTACTTCATTTGTGTGAAGATCTTTAATGTTTCCTTGAGGCCAGAGTGCTTTTGCCCGCGCTAAGTTTGGTACTTCTTGAGTCAATGAAACTGCCGATGGCAATACCGATGCGCCATCAATTTCATTATCTAAAATCAAAGAAAAGTACTTGACCTTGGATTCGTAAGGTAGCCATTTCGGAATATTAAAGGTGACATTTAGAGTGTTGTAATCAACGACAGTGATTTCGGAAGCAGTTAATCCATGGTCATCATCTGACCTTAACCATGCTCGGATGCTGCTTGATGCTTTATCATAATTGGTGTTGTAACCTTCTACTGTGAAGGTCATGGTTTGGGCTGCTTGAGCAGTGGACGGAGAGATTTCGAGTACTCCGGGTTTCAGCGGGATTAGCATTCCTGCCAAAATCACGTAAACCAAAATTGCGGCTCCTAAATATTTCCACCAAAACTTCCTCATAATATTATTTTTTAAATTGCTAATCTCTCCATAAAAAAGGAAATAAGATAATTGCTACCGCTATTAGAATACCATCGATAGCTATTAAGGTATAAATATCTTTCCATATAGCAGTGTCCTGCATAATTCGCATGGAATTGGCAGAAAGTTTAATCAACGTAAGTAGTACAGGGATTATAACAGGAAAGCTCATGATCGCCATCATTGTCGAACTGTTCTTGGCTTGAGCGGCAATCGAAGATATGAAAGTAAAGGCAATTGAAAAACCTAGGCTTCCTAAAAACAGTGCTATTGCAAACTGAGAAGCTATTTTGACTGGATTTCCTGCGACCAATGAAAATGCCGCAAAGGTCAAAAATGAAATTAGCCCCAAGAGCAAAGCATTGTAAATTATCTTCGCTATTATAACGGCCATTGGGTTCACTAAGGTATAAAAGTAGAGCTGTCTTTTTTCGCCATCCTGTGTAAAGCTTTTTGCAATGGCATTGACTGAAGCAAATAGTATAATGATCCAAAACAAAGCATTCCATATATGCGGCTGTACTTGTTGTGTAGCAGCATAAACAATATAGACCGTTGACAACACATAAAGTAAAATTCCACTCAAAGCATATTTCTGACGCCACTCGAGCACCAATTCTTTTTGCAGTAAAAACCTTACTTCTTTTAGAATAGACATACCTAAAATTAATTAAGTTTTATTATTCCCTGTACCTAACAAAGTCAAATTTGTAAAAAGCCGCTACCTTTGCAGCTCATTATCTGACTTTATGACATTGTTATGAAATATATTTTTCGCGTTTTAATGATTTTGATTGTTTTGGCAGCAGCTGGTGCTGGTTTCTATTATTATAAATATGGAACACCAGAAAGCCCAAGTGTTGAAAAAATACACCACATTCAATTTAAAAAAATCACTCCTCCTCCCGGAATGAAGATTACGCTAGGTGCAGATGCTTTGGTGAATAATCCAAATCCCTTTAGTGTTGAAATTACAAGTATCGAGGCAGATGTTTTCATAGATGGTAAAAAAGCGAATGAAATTCATCAAAGGGTTTCTAAAAGCATGCCTGCGAATGGAAAATTCGATTTGCCTTTGGAATTTGATATTCCTGTTGAAGATAAGACTTTGATCAAAGATCTAGGAAGTCTTGTAACAGGTGCTTGGAAAAAACGCTCTGTTGTGATCAAATGTGAAGGGAAAATATTTTTAAAAGCGGCGAAACTGGATGTTGGGATTCCGTTTTTTTATGAGAAAGAGCATCGGTTGGGGGATTATTTTTAAGAATCGGTTTTCGAATAATGGTTTTTTTTCGGTTTTCGAATATCGGGGTTCTTTCGGTTTTCGAATAATGGGGTTCTTTCGGTTTTCGAATATCGGGGTTCTTTCGGTTTTCGAATATCGGGGTTCTTTCGGTTTTCGAATATCATAGGTCAACATACTACCGAAAAACCGAAAGAACCACGTACTACCGAAAACCGAAAAAATCACGAACTACCGAAAACCAAAAGAACCACGAATTGCCGAAAACCGAAAGAAACAAGAACTACCGAAAACCGATCTAAAAGAGCAAAAAGTTAAGAAATGTGTTAAAGGTAAGTGAAAAGCAATCTTTATAAAATTTTCACAGTAAAAGGAGAGTTACATTACACTAGTGAATATATTATACATTTTTTTTATCTTTGAGTATTATTAGTTCGATGGAATTACTTTAATATTATTCTATCTATCAGATATGTACTTGAGGAAAAATATCAGAATTTTGAACACTATAAGAAACACTTTCACACTTATCTTTCTATTTGTTATCCTGAGTTCCTTTATTCCGATAAATAATGGAAAATACCACCGTGTCAAAGCTGAATACGGCGATAGCATATATTCCCTTCTTAAGCGTTACCATCTCGATGATTATTCTTGCAATTTTCAACAATTTTATAAACTAAACAATTTATCAAGTGATTCCAGATTGCAAAATGGGAGCAGTTATTATATTCCTGTCCTTATTTACAATTACAATGGAAAAAGTATAAAAACCACTCTTGGACTGAAGGGCTGGGAAGATGCGATTCGTATTAAAAAATACAATGAAAAAATTCTTAGAGAAAATTTAAGATCATCTACCATTGTGAAAAGTGGAATCATTTGGGTTCCTCATCATGAAATGGCTTGTGCAGATGAGAAAATTTCTCCAAGAAAAGAAAATGATATCGTTCAAAACCCTACTTCTCCAGGTCCTAAAGCAGAGGAATTACTCATCCCTGATCCTAAAAGACTTAAGAAAATTCCAGACGAATCTAAAGAGATTGTTGAAGAAAGGATGAACAAACAGCAAAAACTGAATAACGTAGAGCCGGTTGCTTCAGGCTATCGCCGCTACCCTATTTTCGGGAAAAAACATGCTTTTATTCCGATGATTGATAATAAACTTCGCGGGAAGGTTTTTTATATAGTAAGCGGTCATGGTGGACCAGATTCTGGAGCAGTTGGGAAACACAAAGGCAAGCAAATTTGTGAAGATGAATATGCTTATGATGTTTCATTGAGATTGACGAGGTATTTGCTTCAACACGGAGCACTTGTTTATATGATTACCAGAGATCCGGACGACGGGCTTCGCTCAGGGAAGTACTTGAAACACGATACAGATGAATATTGCTGGGGAAAATATAAAATTTCAAGAAACCAAAAAACTCGATTATATCAAAGATCTGATGCCATCAATACTTTGTATGAAAGCCATTTGAGTTTAGGACATAAAGACCAAACAGTGGTCACAATACACATTGATTCTAGAAGTAAGAGTCAAAATACAGATGTCTTTTTCTATTATTTCCCAGGAAGTGAAGCTGGTAAGAAGTTGGCTAAAAACATGCATAAGACATTTGCCAATAAATATAAAAAATACCGATCCTCTGGAAAATACCATGGAACCGTCACCGCACGCGACCTACATATGACGCGTGAGCCTAAACCAAATTCTGTTTTCGTAGAACTTGGCAATATCCAAAATGCATACGATCAACAACGCTTCATGCTTGAAACAAATCGGGAAGCGCTTGCAAAATGGATGTATGAAGGTTTGATCAACTAAGTTTCAATTAACAATTACATCCAAATCTTCTATCCAAAGACTCGTTTATCAATGAGTCTTCTACCTTTCCTATTATCATTATTTAGGAATTCTTTTGATACATTTGTTGTTAGGTATATTAAATCAAAAACAATCAAATGATCACTTGCCAAAAACATCTTTTTGACCTAGATCCTGAATTTACTTATTTGAATGGCGCTTATATGAGCCCACAAATGAAGGCTGTTCATGCCGTAGGAATGGATACCTTGAGTAAAAAAAATCAACCTTGGAAAGTTGGTTTGGAAGACTTTTTCGAACCTGTTGAAAAACTGAAAAGACAATTTGCAGAACTGATCAATGTAGCTGAGCCTCAACGAATCGCTCTGATTCCTTCCGTCTCTTATGGGATTTCAAACGTAACCAGAAATTTAAAATTTAGGAGTGGTCAAAATATCATACTCGCTGGCGAACAGTTTCCAAGTAATTATTATGCATGGAAAAGACTGGCTGACGAACACAATTTGACTTTAAGAATTATAGCTGCACCCGAGGATTCCAATCAACGTGGAAAGGAATGGAATCAAAAAATCTTAGAAGCGATAGATAACGAAACTCTTGTCGTCTCCATTGGCCATGTTCATTGGGCAGATGGAACTCGTTTCGATTTAAAAAGCATTCGAAATAGAACCAATGATGTAGATGCTTATTTAATTATTGATGGGACACAATCTGTTGGAGCATTGAAATTTGATAACTCAATCTTTGAAGTGGATGCTTTGATTTGTGGTGGTTACAAATGGCTGATGGGCGCATATGGATTAGGGCTGGCTTATTTTGGTCCTAAGTTCGATAATGGAATCCCTATTGAGGAAAATTGGATTCATCGACACAATAGTCAGGACTTTAAAAACTTGGTGAATTATCAAGAGGAGTACCGTCCTTTTGCGAATCGGTACTCGGTGGGTGAGGTAAGTAATTTCATTTACGTGAGCATGTTGAGTAAAGCGCTTGAAAAAATAAAAGATTGGGGAACAGAAAACATACAATCTTATTGTCATTCAATTTCTGATCATACAATTAATGCGTTGAGAACTAAAGGATGTTGGATTGAAGAAATCGATTTTCGAGTGAACCATTTATTCGGAATACGATTACCAGAAAGTATAGATATTGAAAAATTGAAAAGTAAGCTTCAGGAAAAACAAATCATCGTTTCTTATAGAGGAACTGCGATTCGCGTATCTCCTCATGTTTATAATGATGAAGCAGAGTTTAAAAAATTCCTAGATTGTTTTTAAACAAAAAAAAAGCGACTTTCCTACTCTCCCGAGTCTGATGGTCGCTCCATATTAAACTGCCCTGTAATAATTCTTAAAATGATCAGGAAATAATTCCTTTCATTAATTTCTTGTTGAGGAAAGAAAATAAAAGCGGCTGTCCTACTCTCCCGAGTCTGATGGCCGCTCCATATTAAACTGCCCTGTAATAATTCTTTATAATTGCGGGGATGTGAATCCCTTCATTCATTTCAATTGAGGGAAGAAAAAAAAGCGGCTGTCTTACTCTCCCGAGTCTGATGGCCGCTTCATATTAAACTGCCCTGTAATAATTCTTAAAATGATTAGGATATAAACCCCTTCATTCATTTCTTGTTGAGGAAAGAAAATAAAAGCGGCTGTCCTACTCTCCCGAGTCTGATGGCCGCTTCATATTAAACTGCCCTGTAATAATTCTTTATAATGATCAGATTGTCTTTTCAATCTGTTTATATCAATTTGTCTTACATTCCTATAGACTGTATACATTAAAGAAAGGGTTGGGATGAAAGGTAGATTTTTTACAAAAAAAATAGCCAGAAACAAGTTTCCAGCTACTAATTAATTGATAATCAATGTCTTATATTCCAATAATTATTTTATTTTTTTAGCTTATCTGAGAAGTTTTTCTTGAATTTCTCAACTTTTGGAGCCACTACAAAGGTGCAATAAGGATTACTACTCCCTACTCTTTCAAAATAATTGGTGTGATAATCTCCTGCCGAATAGAAAGTTGTAGCTGCGGTAACCTCCGTAACAATTGGATCTGGCCACAAATCAGAAGAATCGGCTTCTTTTAGAGACTTTTC
>CALIAG010000536.1 GCA_938041325.1 uncultured Saprospiraceae bacterium
TTTTCATTTAATCATAGAAAATCATAGTTCAGACTAAAAGGAGATTCTGTATTTTTTTGTTAGAACAGGATTTTTAAGATCTTCAGGATAATGCAATCGAGCGTATCCTGACCATCATATTTATCTTACAAATCGTGTTCTACCTTTTTCTTTATTCCTTTTTTGTTTGAACAGGATTTTTAGAATATCTAAGATTATAGGAAAACCAAACTATTTGGATGAAGAAGAGTATATAAAACAGCAAAAGGCTTCAATCTTTCGACTGAAGCCTTTTTGCGGTCCGGACGGGACTCGAACCCGCGACCCCCTGCGTGACAGGCAGGTATTCTAACCAACTGAACTACCGAACCAGTTGTATAACAATAACTTCTTTTCAAAAGTCGTGCTAATATTCACTTTTTCTAGTATTTTATTCTCAATTTATTCATTTACAAATTAAGATTGCTAGTCAAGCGAGTGCAAATGTAATTGCAATTTGTTAAACAGTCAATAAAAAACGGAAAAAAATAAAAAAAGTTTCTTCTTCCCTTCCATAGTACCTCCTAATTGCTAAATTTGTTGCCTATAGAACTGGTTTATCTTACTTTTTTCAGTATTTTACTTCAGTTAACAACAAAACTAGGCATTGCACCCGGTGCACACTATCCAAACCTAACTCCTGGTTCTTCATTCGTAAACTTGATTTTTGCGATTGTTGGCTGGGATTCAATTTCTTAACAAGGTAGTGATCACCCACAAACTCGAAAATTATTATGGTTTTCCTGGATTTTGAAAAACCTCTTGAAAATCTTTATAACCAGCTTGACAAAATCAAGCAAGTCGGAGAACAAGGTGATATTGATGTTTCTGAAAGTATTCAGGAATTAGAGAAAAAAATTAGCAACCTCCGCAAAGAAATTTACAGCAATCTTTCTGGCTGGCAAAAAGTTCAGCTTTCTAGGCACCCAGAAAGACCTTATTCCCTATTCTATATACGAACCATTTTCAAACAATTCGTCGAATTGCATGGAGATCGTTGCTTTAAAGACGATAAAGCAATCGTTGGCGGCCTTGCAAACCTTGATGGCAATACGGTCGTCGTCATAGGACATCAAAAAGGAGTCAATACCAAAATGCGCCAATACCGCAACTTTGGAATGGCTAACCCAGAAGGCTATCGCAAAGCTTTGAGGTTGATGAAAATGGCAGAGCGTTTCAACTATCCTATCGTTTGTCTGATCGATACTCCTGGTGCTTATCCGGGAATAGAAGCAGAAGAAAGAGGACAAGCTGAAGCCATTGCAAGAAACCTTTTCGAAATGGCCCAATTGACTGTACCAATAGTTTGTACCGTAATCGGGGAAGGTGCATCAGGTGGAGCAATCGGAATTGGTTTAGGAGATCGTGTATATATGATGGAAAATACTTGGTACTCTGTAATTTCTCCAGAATCTTGTTCCTCCATTTTATGGAGATCTTGGGATTACAAAGAGCAAGCAGCAGAAGCCTTGAAACTGACTCCCGAACATATGTTCGACTTTGGCCTGATCGATGGGATCTTAAAAGAACCTTTAGGAGGAGCACATACCGCTCCTGAAGAAATGGCCAAAATTCTTAAACGGAATATCAAAAAAGCCATAAGCGAATTATCGGAATTGAGCCCAGAAGACTTGGTCGATGCTCGAATCAATAAATATCGTGCAATGGGTAATTTTGCAAGAAAAAAAACAACAGTAACACAAAGCAAGTAAGAGGAGAATCATAAAATAGACCGCATTGTTTATTTTAATTGACTCAAGGCTTTCATGCTTTCAGAAAAGGAAGGAGTAATTTTTTCATCGGGAGAATTTCGCCTAATACTATGAGGATTGTTAAACAAACACACATACACCTTCACAACTATTTTTTGAACCAATCTTTGAAAAAAATAGTTGTTGATAGAAAACCTACAGATTATTCTGCAGCCAAATCTATTGGGATACTCTTTGATTCAACTGACTTGGATGAAAGACAAACCGTTTTAAAATTTGCAGACAAATTAAAAGGTGACGGGAAAAAGGTAAGTTTGATGGCTTACTTTGATGATCGCAAACCCCACAATGAATTCCATTTTAAATACTTTACTAAGAATGAAGTAGATTGGTTATTCAGACCAAAAAGCGATGCGATAGAAGATTTTATTCAATCCGAATTTGACATTTTCTTCAATTTGAATTTAAAACCAAACTTGTCATTAGAGTATCTTTCTGCTCTTTCCAAAGCACACCTTCGAGTGGGCCCGGCAACCAATAAAACCTATTGTTACGATCTTATGATCGATTCGAAAAATGAATCAAATCTCAACCAATTTATTCGAGATATTGAATTCTATTTACAAAGATTGAACAGTAGAAAACATGAATACTCAACAGCTTAGAGGATTAGGAGTTGCCTTAATTACCCCTTTCAAAAATGATAGAATTGATTTCGATGCGCTCGAAGTCATCATAGAAAATCAGATTGCCGGAAAAGTAGATTATCTCGTACCACTTGGTACCACTGGAGAAGCGGTGACGCTTAGCACCCAAGAGTGCAGGGCCGTCATGGATTTTACCATCAAAATAAATGCAGGCAGACTACCCATTGTTTGCGGAATGTTTGGAGGCAATCGAACCGATTATCTAATAGAAAGAATAAAGCTTTTTAATTACGAAGGCATCGATGCCGTTTTATCCAGTAGTCCTTCTTATTCAAAACCTTCTCAAGAAGGCATCTATCAACATTACATGGCAATTGCTGATGCATGCCCCAGCCCAATCATTATATACAATGTACCATCAAGAACAGGTTCGAATGTACTCCCAGATACGGTGATCAGATTGGCCAATGACAACTCAAAATTTATTGGAATCAAAGAAGCCACTGGCGATATTAACCAAGGCTCTCAATTATTAAAAATGAGACCAGAAGGCTTCCTTGTTTTATCCGGTGATGATGTTACCGCACCTGCATTAATCTCTTGCGGAGGTGACGGAGTCATTAGTGTTATTGCCAATGCAATTCCAAAGCTTTTTGCAAAATGTATTCACGCCGCTCTAGAAGGTGATTTTAAAACGGCCTCAAGAATACATCTTCAATTGCTAGATGTGCATCCTTGGTTATATGTCGAAGGCAACCCAGTCGGAATCAAAGCTGCCATGGAATTACTCGGTGTTTGTAACAGGGATGTAAGATTACCTATCGCTGCACTCTCCAATAGAAATCTTTTGAACCTTGAAAAAGAATTGATAAAAGCCAACGTACTTCCTAAAAAAAAGATTGAAATTTAATTCTTTTGTGACGTAAAAATAGCTTCCATTTTTCCTTCTTTCCTAGTAAGAAAAGTTAAAATTTAACATCTTTAATTTGCAAGGCTTAATTGTTGCAACCACAAGCATTTAGTACCGTATTACAATAAACGCTAAATGTTAAATGAATAAATTTCTCAAAATTTTAGATTGGTTTATTCCCAAAGAGTTGCGGAGTGAAAGCTTAGAAACAGAGACCAAATCACGGATCTTTATTTCTATTCTCCTCATTTGTATTTGGGGGGTTCTTTGTTCTAAATTAACTGAAATATTGTTTAACATACCTAACCCTTTTCCTGTAGGTTTTGTGTTGGTTTTATTCCTCATCCAAATCCCTATTTTCACTAAATTCAAAAACCTTTTTCTTAGCGCTAATATTCTTTTATTTTGCCTTGCAATATCACTTGGATACACTACATATATCAGCGGAGGTATGTATTCAGAGAATCTACTTTTTTTAGCGTTGGTCCCAATCATTGCATTTCTACTCATGGGAAGTTCAACAGGTTTTGCTTGGCTATTTCTATTAATTGTTTTTCACGCTTGGCTTTACAAGTTGGAACTAGAGTACAAAAGTTTTTTCCAAGAAGCTATTTTTGAAGCCGACTATTACTATATATCCTTGCTTTTTTATTTTATAATTCTCGGACTCATCATTTGGTGCATTGCTAAAATTCAAACAAATACACTGAATGAATTAACAAAGCAAAAAAGCTTACTCAATGAACAAAAAATAAAACTGGAAAGTTACGCCAATCAACTTGAAGCATCACAGAAAAAAATACTCCGCTCCAATTCTGCATTAGAAGAATTTGCATATGCTGCTTCTCATGACTTAAAACAGCCCTTGCGAAATATTACTAGTTTCTCAAAATTGTTAGAACGCAATTTAAAAAAGAGGGATGTACTTGATGAGGCCAGCTTGGAGTTTCTAAATTTCATTCAAGATGGTGGAAAAAACATGGACTCCCTTATTACTGATTTGATGAATTATTCAAAAATCAGTTCTTCAAGTGGTGAAAAAAGAATTCCGGTCAACTTAAATGATATTCTTGAAAAAGTAAAATTCAATTTGCAAGTTACAATTCAAGAAAATAATGTTTCTATTGTTGTAGAAGAGTTGCCAAAAACAATAATGGGAATTGATGTAAAATTGCTCCAATTATTTCAGAACCTAATATCCAATGCAATAAAGTTTAAGAGACCTAACGTGAAGCCCTGGATCGTTGTAAAGTCACAGGAGTTTGAAAATCACTGGAGATTCAGCGTCACCGATAATGGCATTGGTGTAGGGAATGAATACCAAAAACAAATTTTCAACTTATTTTACAAGTTGCACAACAAAGAAACATTCGAAGGAAGTGGAATTGGCTTATCTACTTGCAAAGCAATCGTAGACCAACACGATGGTAAAATCTGGGTCGAATCAGAAAAAGACTATGGCAGTACTTTCTTTTTCACGATTTCAAAAACCAAAAAAAAGGACGAATATATTTCCGATAAAACATACACGAATCCTGCTCAAGTCAATTAAGCTTTGTTTCTTCTCGAGTTCTCCTCATCAAATCTTTCTCCTCATATTTTATCCCTTTAATTCGATTATAAAGTATCGCAAAAGTCTCTGACAAAGAACCTTCAGGTGCATCTCTAGTTTGCGTAGCTTGCAATTCACCATTTTCATCTGTAAGTAAAAACCTAAAAACATAATCTTCTGGTTTCTCTGCTTTATCTCCCATCGCTCCAAAGCGCATATCATTGAGCTGCATGGTCCCGTCTTCTTGCACGAGAATGGTATAGTAGCCATCAGAAAACCATTTTAAGGTTTCAGGCACTCGTTGTCCATCGTACTTGGCAATCAAATCATGGTTTTTTGGAAAATAATTTAATGTTGGAATGATCGCCGGTTCATCATTAATTGAATACAAGGATTGGTAAAAACCATCTTCGGTCTCTGCAACGCAATGCCACAACTGATTATTCAAAATAGTCGGACCTGTCATATACCTGCTGTATTCTATCTCATGATTTGCCAATGATTCTTCAAAGACCGTATTCACTTGATGCTTATGCCAAAATGTAAAGACCAAATAAATAGAACTTAATGCAAGCCCTGCATAGTTAAACCATTTCCTTTTCGGACTTTCTCGCGTCATATAGGCCGCTAAAAGAACACCAATAAATAAAGGAAAACTATAAATCGGATCAACAACAGATACATTATTAAAGGCAACTCTATAATCTGAGAAAGGTTGAAATACTTGAGTTCCATAAGTTGTACAACAATCCAATAAAGGATGTGTAAAAATGCTCCAGAAAAATACCCAAGCCCAATCTTTCCAACCAACTTCTACTGGCTTTAAGTCCACCACATAGTAAGACCGTCGAACCCAAATAAAG
>CALIAG010000537.1 GCA_938041325.1 uncultured Saprospiraceae bacterium
AATAATGACTGGCTTAGAAAAGGGCTAATCACTTTGCAATTTTTAGTTGCCATTGGTTTTATCGGTGCTGCACTTATTGTCAATCAACAAATCCGTTTTTTAAACAATCAATCATTGGGTTTTAATCAGGAACTGGTCTTAAGCGTTCCTTTGAACAGTGGCAATAACATCAATGCTTTTCTACGTCCTGGAGATGTGACATTACGTGGCAGAATGAATAGTTTTGATGAAAGTCTATCCAGCAATCCTAATATAAAAGCCGTCACACAATGTTCTAAACTTCCTGGTTTTGGTGCTTTGGGTAGAACTATTTCTTCAGACAAAAGCTCTGATGAAGAACATTTAACCGCCTCCATTCTCGCTGTAGATTATGACTTTACAGAAACTTTTGAATTAGAATTATTAGCTGGACGTGATTTTGATTCCTCTTTTGGAATTGATCATGAAAGTTCTTTTATGATTAACGAACAAACCATGAAAACCTTAGGATGGCAAAGCCCCGATTCCGCCGTTGGTTCACAAATGGTGATGGGTAATAAGGAAGGTACAGTGATTGGTGTATTAAAAGATTTCCATTTTCAAAGTTTGCATAAAGAAATCAATCCACTGGTAATGGAAGTACGTCCAGGCGCATTTGGTTTTTTTGCTATGCGAATTGAAAGCACTAACATCACAGAGACACTTCGTTTCTTGGAAGAGAAATGGAAAGTTGCTTTTCCAGCAAAAGTATTTGAGTATTCCTTTTTGGATGAAGCTTTGAACGAAACGTATGAATCAGATCAGAGGTTGGCAAATATCATTAGCTACTTTGCCTTTATTTCCATCTTCATTTCTTGTTTTGGATTATTTGGATTAGCAGCAATGATGACGCAGCAACGTTTCAAAGAGATTGGAATTAGAAAAATACTTGGAGCAAGCACCCTTCAAATTTTACGCCTCATTTCAAGAGATTTTATTCAATTGATTATCATTGCCATGTTGATTGCAATTCCGCTTACTTGGTATTTTGTCAATGGCTGGTTGAAAGAATTTGCTTACAGCATTTCATTTCCATGGTGGGCGACTGTTGTGAGTGGCTTGCTGGTTTTATTGGTTGCTTTTTTCACAATAAGTGTTCAATCCATTAAAGCTGCATTGACAAATCCTGTTGATGCTATTCGGGAGGAATAATCTTTCCGTATTTAGAACGCATTCGATTTAAAAAACTAAGCCCCAACCTACTCTTCTCTCAAAAAAGGTTGGGGCTTAGTTTTTTAAAACTTTTCTTCTTTTCAATTCCGAAATATTTTTTTTTCAAAAAAAACAAAAATAAAAGTAGGTCTTTTAAAAACATCCTTGTCTTTATATCAAATCCACTTTTCTCACACAAAAAATAATTAATATCTGATTTCATTTTACACTTTTCAAAGATAATTATCGGCCGTACTTTTCTTTGACTTGACCTGTAATGACTTGGCTGCCATCCCTTTTTGGGAGCCTATTATTTAATTCTAAAATGAAATAAGATGAATAGTTATAAAATCAAATGGTTCTGTTTGATATTGTTTGCTGGCTTAATTTTCCAAGGATGTTCCGAAGACGAAGATGTTGCGACAACGGTTGAAGAACTTCGTATTGACAACAATGATGCAACTGTTGACGGTGGTGGGAACAACAACGGAGGAAATAATAATGGCAACAATAACAATGGTCCAAGACCCAACGACGAGAATGTCTCAAACCTTGAAAGTGATTTAGTTGTTGAATGGACAGATCTCCTATTGGAACTAGAACGGTACGCCGCCGGAATGCGTCCAAATGCCAGTGCTAGAGCACTTGCTTATATTCACTTAGCCACTTACGAAACAGCCCTTCCTGGCATGCCCAATCACAGATCCAATGCTTCTCGTTTGCAAGGACTTAGAATCAGCAATGACAATCGTGCAAGAAATATTGACTGGCAAATTGCCTTGAATGCTTGCTATGCGGATGTGCTTGATCATTTTCTTTTAAATGTTCCTACAGAACTCAACAGCAAGATTGAAACATTGGAATCAGAACAAGAATCAAATCTTTCTGCCAACTTATCCGATCGTCTTGTAGAAGATTCTAAGCAATGGGGAGCGTATGTTGCCAATCAGGTTATTCGCTACAGCCAAACGGATGATGAAGCTGAAGAGCAAATTACGGATCCACAACCTACTTCCTATGAACCGCCAACAGGCGATGGATTTTGGACTTACTCTGCTGATCCAGAGCGCGCATTATTTCCTTACTGGGAATCTGTTCGGACCTTTGTGGTGTCGCCAGATCAAACAACTACAGTCGATCCACTTGCCTATAGTGAACAGCCAAACAGTCCTTACTACTCCCAAATGATGGAGGTGTATAATATAAACAATGATGCCAGAGATGATGACGGGGAGCAATTGTGGATTGCAGAATTTTGGAGTGATGATGTTGAAAACATTATGTTCAGTCCTCCGGCAAGACAGTTTTCGATTGCCAATCAATTGATTGATCAGCGTGACTTGGATCTTGCACAAACGCTCACCCTATATGTCAAGCTTGGTTTCTCTTTGAATGACGCAGCGGTATCTACCTGGAAATACAAATACGATCATATGGTGATGAGACCAAGCGTTTATTTACAGGACTTAATTGATCCTGAATTCCAGACCAATTTGTACCGTTTGATTTACTGGCCCAATCCAGGTTTTCCTGGCTACCCTTCTGGTCATTCTTGTTTTGCTTCTGCGGCCGCTGGTGTATTCATTGATTTTTTTGGCAGCCAGATCAATTTCACCGACCGTTCTCATGAGGGCAGAACAGAGTTCAGAGGATCGCCCAGAAGCTTTAGCAGCTTTGAAGAAATGGCGGAAGAAAATGCCTTTTCAAGGATCCCACTTGGTGTTCATATTCGCATGGATTGCACAGAAGGTTTGAGATTAGGATATGAAATATCTGACGCAATTAACGATCTGGATTTGGTCAGAGATCCTTCCTAAAATTATCAAGAATCATTGAGCATAGTTTTGAAGCGTTCTTTCCTTTTGGAAAGGACGCTTTTCTTTTTAAATAATGATATCTTTTTTCAAGGTGATGCCTTCCTTTTTTGCATCTATCAATTGAAACTGATTTTGAATGTATGCAATCGCCTCTTGAGGACCACCCAAGGTTTTGACCAAACGTTCTACCAATAAAGAGGTTGGGCTTGATTTTGAAATGACATATTTTTGAACATCTTCTGTTGTAATTTCTGGGCCGCTGAATATCAAAAGTCGTTCAACTATATTTCGAAGTTCACGAATATTTCCTTGATAATTATAATCCACCAAGTTTTGCATCGCTCTTTCGCTAATGGTTTTTGTAGGTTTATTTTCGTTTTCGCTAATGGATTGAATAAAATGATTGACTAGTATTGGAATATCTTCTTTGCGATCATCTAAAGGTGGCACTTCCATTGGAACTACGTTCAAGCGATAATACAGATCCTCTCTAAAACTACCTTGGACAATCATTTTCTGCAAATCTTTATTCGTCGCTGCCAATACTCTGACATCTACTTCTATATCTTTTTCACCTCCAACTTTGGTGATTTTATTTTCTTGCAAGGCCCTCAACACTTTTGCCTGTGCTGATTCCGTCATGTCTCCTATCTCATCCAAAAATAAAGTACCTTCATTCGCTTGTTCAAATTTTCCAGTTGTCGTTTTATAGGCACCTGTATAAGCTCCTTTTTCTGCACCGAATAAAACACTTTCAATTAATTCCGCAGGGATTGCAGCACAATTGACTTCAACAAAAGGGCCTTCTTTTCGATTACTCTGATGGTGAATATTTAAAGCAACCAATTCTTTTCCAGAACCATTCGGTCCCGTTATCAATACTCTTGAATCTGATTCTGCTACTTTACTTATTTGTTCCTTGAGGGTATTCAACTGTTCAGAATTTCCAAACATAGTAGGAACAGTCTTTCTAGAAATGCGACGGTATTTACGTACCTCCTTTGACAAGTTCCGCAAATCAAGAGCATTGCGAACCGTAATTAAGAGCTTGTTCATATCCATTGGTTTCGGGATATAATCAAATGCGCCATTTTTTACAAACTCAACAGCATCTTCCAGACTGCCATGACCAGACATCATGATCACTGGAATATTAGGAAACTCAGCATTCAAAACTTTGAACGTTTCGTAACCATTCATTCCTTTCATTTTGATATCAAGAATGATGAGTTCAAATTTCCCTTTACGGGTAAGATCAATTCCTTTTTTACCGTTTTCTGCGGTGGTTACTTCAAAATCGTCGTGGATTAAAATTTCAGATAGGATTTTACGGATAGCCGGGTCATCGTCGATGACTAGAATTTTTGACATAGTGTTTCTTTAAAATGATACGAATGGGATAAATAGTCTGTTATTGTTCCGTTGGCTTCCTCAATATAGGTTATTTATTTCATATATTAAATTTGTTTAATGTTAAAATTTAGATTTTACACTCCTTTTATTTAAAATAAATAGAAATATTTGTTCACAAAACGGTCTACCTATGTGTTTCACAACAAAGCAAAGTAATTGATTATTAGTAAGATATACGATTTGAAAATTGAATTAGAAAAGAACGAGTCCGGTAAAAAAAAGTGGAGAAATTGAGTTCAAAAATCCCATAACGTTCTATTAAGAAATAAGTTAATATTATTTTAAACCATAGTTATAATATTGCCGAATGCTATTTTCATTTGTATATTAAGTAAAGGGCAAAGTAAATGAGGTTTTTCAAAATGAAACATGATTTACTAAACCTGGACAATATTCATCAGAAAAAATTAAAGCGCATGAAAAAATTACTTTTTAATCTAGCAATGTCGGTATTATTTATATCCACGACCAATGCACAATACGAATTGGCGCCGACCGGTTTCCCTGGAGATGATTTCAGTCTAGAAGGAGCCATTGAAGTTTTTCGGAATTCTAATTCTGTAAAAGACTTTGAATACAGACTCAATCAAAGAGATGTTTACGTTAACAATCTTGACTTGGATTATGATGGACGAATAGATTTCATACGGGTTGAAGAAAGAAATTTCGGAGACTTGCATGCCGTCATTCTTCAAGTTCCAATAAGTCGACGCGAGACACAAGATATTGCTGTTATACAAATCGAAAAGACTGGAAGAAGAAATGCAATTCTACAAATAATCGGTGATGAAGATATTTATGGCGATGAGGTTATTGTAGAACCATTCGATGTAAACGGATATTCTTCTGGAAGAGGAGGACCTTCTGCAGATTTTGAGTTCAGGCACAGAGCTATCAATGTATATTATTGGGCAGCCGTAAGAAATATTTTTAGATACAATTATAATTATTGGAGATCACCTTACTCCTATTCTTATTACCCAAACTGGTGGTCACCATGGGATGCTTATGGTTGGGATGTTTACAACCAAAGAAGAAGACCGTACTACAGAGGATGTCGTGTTACCAATGTTTTCAGAGTGCAAAGAGTGAATGTAGTATACCGACCATTTAGAACTTATTCTCCACGTGTAAGAAACCGCTGTGAGATAGTACGGAATACGCCACCACAAAATAGAACCCGCATCAATTCGGTAAACAATCGTTTAGGTCAAGGTGGTTCTGCAAGGACTCAAAGTGCACGGACCAAACCCAACCAAATTGAACGTTCGAAGCCGGTTGGTAAAACAGAGCCACGTCGTACTACCGCAAGACAAACGGATAGAGTGAGTAGGTCAAAACCTTACTCAACAACAGATTCAGGTGTAAAACGTTCGAAGGCGACAAGGTCTACTGGCAGTAGTTCGGTAAGCAGAACAAAACCATCTAGATCGAGTAGCAGTTCAGTAAAGCGTTCGCAGCCTTCTAGATCGAGTAGCAGTTCGGTGAAACGATCGCAGCCTTCTAGATCGAGCAGCAGTTCGGTGAAACGATCGCAGCCTTCTAGATCAAGCAGCAGTTCAGTGAAACGATCGCAGCCTTCTAGATCGAGTAGCAGTTCGGTGAAACGGTCGCAGCCTTCTAGATCGAGCAGCAGTTCGGTGAAACGGTCGCAGCCTTCTAGATCAAGCAGCAGTTCAGTGAAACGGTCGCAGCCTTCTAGATCAAGCTCTAGCAAAAGTTCTAGTTCTAGAAAAAGAGGAAACTAAGAAATAACTCATAAAACCTTCCAACCCACCTGTCCCTCAACAG
>CALIAG010000538.1 GCA_938041325.1 uncultured Saprospiraceae bacterium
TTTGAGCGAGAAGGCCGTCATTTAGAAGGCAAAAGAATCAAGGAACGAGTTACATTCGATTTAGAGATGATGAAGGAATTGGGCTATTGTTCAGGGGTTGAAAATTATTCTCGTTTTTTTGATGGTAGAAAACCAGGAACTCGACCGTTCTGTTTATTGGATTATTTTCCAGATGATTATTTAATGGTCATAGATGAAAGTCATGTGACTTTACCACAAGTGAGAGGAATGTGGGGAGGAGACCGAGCGAGAAAATTGAACCTAGTTAATTACGGTTTCAGATTGCCTTCCGCAATGGACAACCGTCCTTTGAATTTTGATGAATTCCAAACACTTATCAACCAAGTCGTTTATGTAAGTGCAACGCCAGGAGATTTTGAATTAGAACAAACTGGTGGACTTATTGTGGAACAAGTGGTCAGACCAACGGGCTTGCTGGATCCTCCGATAGATGTACGCCCTTCCCTAAATCAGATCGATGATTTGTTGGCTGAAATTAATGATCGAATAGAAAAAGAAGAACGCGTATTGGTTACGACCTTGACAAAACGGATGTCAGAAGAGTTGTCTAAATATTTATTGAAAGTAGGGATCAAATGTCGATACATTCACTCGGAAGTAGATACCATGGATCGTGTTGAAATATTGCGGGATCTGAGGTTAGGAAAGTTTGATGTATTGGTGGGAGTGAACTTACTGAGAGAAGGGTTGGATTTACCGGAAGTTTCTTTGGTCGCTATTTTGGATGCAGATAAAGAAGGTTTTTTGAGAAACGATAGGTCCCTCACACAGACCGCAGGTCGGGCGGCAAGAAATGCGAATGGTTTGGTTATTTTTTATGCAGATAAAGTGACCGACTCAATGCAAAAAACCATTGATGAAACCAATCGACGACGTGCAAAGCAAATGGCTTATAATGAAGAGAATGATATCACGCCAACTACGGTTTTCAAATCAAAAGAGGAAATCATGAATGCGACTTCCATCTTGGATATTCGAGGTAAAAAATCAAAAGCTTATATAGAACCGAGTGAGCCAAGTTTAGCAGCCGATCCTATTATGGATTACATGAGTCGAGAACAGATTGAGAAAATGATTGCCCTGACAGATAGTAGGATGAAGACAGCAGCAAAGGAATTGGACTTTATTACCGCAGCGCAATATAGAGATGAGTTATTTGCATTGAAGAAACGATTGAAAGAGGTGGTGTAAATTTTCATTAGTTATTAAGATTTAATATTCCTTTACCAGATTGATTAACATTATATATTACTGGATGCATTTCTTCCCTTTTTATATTAATTTTGTAGCTCAATTAGATTTGAAATGAAAAGGAAAAAGCTTTTTAACAAAATAGATAAAGAAGTACTCAAGGAACGTCTACAAAACAGCGATGAAGCCAGAGTTACGCTTTCTTTTTATCAATATGCGAAGATTCCTAACGCAGAAATTTTCAGAGATCACTTGTATATGGTCTTCGATGAGCTAGCTGTATTCGGGCGGGTGTATGTAGCAACGGAAGGGGTCAACGCGCAAATCTCTGTTCCAGAGCAGAAGTTTGAAGACTTCAAAAAGGCCATAGAAGAAATTTCTTTTCTCAAAGGTGTCCGTTTAAACATTGCTATTGAAGACGATGGAAAATCTTTTTATAAACTCAAAATAAAAGTTCGACATAAGATTGTTGCGGATGGATTGGAAGATGAAAGTTTTGATGTAACAAACAAAGGAATTCATTTGGATGCAGAGGCGTTTAACGAACTAACAGAAGATGAAAATACGATCGTAGTAGACATGCGCAATCATTATGAAAGCGAAGTCGGTCATTTTGAAAATGCCATTTGCCCGGATGTCGAAACTTTTAGAGAAGCCTTGCCAAAGGTAGAGAAGATGCTAGAGGATGATAAAGATAAAAATATCGTCATGTACTGCACAGGAGGTATACGTTGTGAGAAGGCAAGTGCTTATTATAAACACAAGGGTTTTAAGAATGTATATCAATTAAATGGTGGCATCATAGAGTATGCCCGTCAGGTACAACAAAAGGGACTCGAAAATAAATACATTGGTAAGAATTTTGTTTTCGATGAACGAATGGGAGAACGAATTAGTGAAGAAGTCATTGCAAAATGTCACCAATGTGGAGAGCTTTGTGATACCCATGTAAACTGCGCGAATGAGGCCTGCCACATCCTTTTTATTCAATGTGAGAATTGTGCAAAAACATACGATAATGCTTGCTCAGAAAAATGTAAAGACTTCAAAGCTTTGCCTTTAGAAGAACAAGAATCCCGCAAAAAAACAGAAAAATTTAATGGGACGAAATTCGGTAAAGGCCGTTATAAAGCTCACCATAAAGAAGATAAGTTAGATTAAGGGCAGAAAAGATTACTTTTCTACAGGACTAGGATTTGGAGCAGCGGCTTCCTCTTCTTTTTCTTCCAAGCCTAGTTTTTTGGTTTCTCTTTTTAAATACCAAAAAGTCAAACCAGCTGCGCAAACATCTGCAATTGGAAAGGACATCCAAACTCCTTGCAAATCAAAAAACCTAGGCAGAATCAATATCAAAGGAATCAGGAAAAAGCCTTGCTTTGTTAGCGTCAATAATAAGGCAGGAATGGCTTTTCCGATAGCTTGAAAATAAGCAGAACCAACCAATTGTGTCGTGATCAAAGGAGTTGCTAAAAAAACAATAATGAGTGCAGGGTTGGCCATCGCTATAGCTTCAGGCTCCGAGGTAAAAAGGTTTATGATCTTTTCGCTAAAAGTTAAAATCGTTGCAAAAATAAGAAAAGCAATTCCCGTCCCATATTTTAAAGCGGCACTGATGACTTCTTTTACCCGATCCATTTTTTTTGCTCCATAATTAAATCCGACAATTGGCAAAAAACCTTGAGTAACGCCCAATACAGGAGAATTGGTAAACATCATAACTGGATTGATAATTCCGTAAACAGCAATAGCTAACTCTCCGCCGTAAGAATGAAGAGAATTATTCAATACGATATAGAGTAAACTTATCGTTCCTTGTCGAGCCAAGGTTACAATTCCAATTGAAAAGATTTCTGCAACGGTTTTTAATTCTAACCACAAACTTTTAACCCTTAGCTTCATTTCAGATTTCCCAAAAATAAAATAGAACAAAGAGTAACTGGCACTAAAAACATATGAAATACTTGTGGCCCAAGCTGCTCCTTTTATGCCCATATCAAAACCTACAATAAATACCGCATCCAGAATCATATTGGTGATCGCAGGAATTAACAACACAAGCATCGCCATTTTGGGCTTACCTTCTGCACGAATAACCGTATTAGACATCATTGCCCAGGCAAGAAAGGGGATTCCGAAGAGAACAATTTGGAAATATTCTTTTGCGGGCTGGAGGATATTTCCCTTACCACCAAAAAGTTGGAGAACTGGTTCTTGAAAGAAAGAGCAGCAAAAAACGATTAAGAGTGCCAGACCTATGGTCAGCGTAATTTGATTGCCAAAGGTATGATGGGCTTTTTCTTTATCATCCGCACCAAAGGCCCTTGAAATGATAGAAGATCCACCTATCCCAATCGACATTCCGATAGCAGCAATTAAAAAAACAATAGGATTTACTACCGTAACTGCAGCAATACCGTTTGTTCCGACATAATTACCGACAAACATTGCGTCAACTATCCCATAGATAGACATAACCAAAATACCAAAAAATGCAGGGATTGCCTGTTCGCGGAGCAAAGCTGGAATCGGAGTAATACCTAATTTATTGGATTGATTCAAAAGACGTTATTAAGAGGGTCCACGAATTACTTACAAAGTCTTTTGCTAGAAAAAAGCAGAATGTATAAAAAAAGAGATCATCCCTTTCGAAACAATCTCTTTATTGGAGGTCGCGAGCGGATTCGAACCGCTGTAGATGGTTTTGCAGACCACTGCCTAGCCACTCGGCCACGCGACCCTTTCTAAGCGATGCCAAAGATAAGAGTTTTTTTATAATGATGCACGATGATATTAGGTTTTTTTATAATCTTTCCGTTAATCATTCAAATCATTTGAATAATAATTATGCTTTAGCCTTTTGCAAGTCTAGTTTTTAATATTAATTTCCACCATGATTGATTTTGTCATGACGGAAATAGAGGTTTTAGGAGTCAAAATATTAGAACCAATGACTTCTTTTACCGATTTGATCACCGGTTCGGTTTGTTATATTATCTTTTTTTTGTTGAACAAAGAAGAGGTTAAAGAACCTGCCTATCGTTATTTAAAATTCTATTTCCTTTTTATTGGAACTGCTACTTTGTGGGGAGCCATCTTTTCACACGCCTTTTTGTATTTAGTAACTTTTAGTTGGAAGGCAGTTGGCTGGAGTTCTTCTGCGGTAGGAATGTATTTAATCGAAAATGGTGCTTTGTTGAATTATAAAAGGCACCACCCAGAAACTAAGCTGGGTTTTTTGAAATATGTTTTTGCTCTTCAACTGCTTATTTTTTTCCTGCTTATTTTAAATCCAGGAACACGGGTCTTCACCGTTACAAATAGTAACATCGCAATAGGAATGATTCTATTTGTTTTTCCTTTGTTTTTGATGACTTATTTGAAAACGAAGAGCAGAGGAAACAAAATGATTTTGTATTTCTTTTTTGCAAGTTTAATTCCAGGCTTGACCTTCAACACGAAATTGACTTTACACGATTTTTTCAACTACCATGATATTAGCCATATCTTAATGGCACTTTGCATGGTTTTGCTCTATTTTGGTGTAAAACAATTGGGAAAAGAATATGAGTTGGCTTAAATATGAGGCCTATACAAAATAGTAGATTTTCTTCTTTGACTTTAATAAGAGCCTTATTCCTCGAGAATAGCGAACTCCACTCTACGATTTAATTGACGACCGTATTCATCTTCATTTGAAGCTATAGGTAAGATACTGCCAAAGCCTTTAAATCGTGCTCTTAAGTTACTTACGCCTTGTGCATTAAGATAAGAGGATACCGCCATTGCACGTCTTTCTGATAAGGCTAAGTTGTATTTTTGATCTCCAACACTATCTGTATGACCGCGTATTTCGATCACCAAGGAAGGATTATTTTTCATAATATCTGAGAGCTTATTGAGCTCAGAATAGGATCGAGGTAAAAGTTCTGCTCGGTCTGTATCGAAGAAAATATTTTTTAAACGAATGACCTTTCCTTTTTTAATTTCAATATTCGATAAATCATCTGACCTGACAGGAACATTAAGTATCGGAGGAGCCTTTTTTACCATCACCTGATCTACATAATAATAGGCATATTTTAAAGCATCGTAATGGTTTCGCTGCATTGTCGTCAAACTATCAGTAGTAAAATTGCCAATAATTAAATAATCAGCCTCTTCTTTAGCTTTGAATTCTCCAGAGATTTTTACCCAATTGGAGGAAGCACCAGTGATCACTCTTTCTGCTTGGAGAGCAGGTTCTTTTTCGAGTAAAGCATCTGTTCTTTCTGAAATTTGAGTTTTTGAAAAATACATAGCCAAACCATCTACTTGTAGTGAACGGACTAAATGACTGACCCAAAATTCTGCATAGTAATTTTGACCTATGACCAAAGGTTCTTTCAACTGAATTTGAATGTACTCTCTGCAATGAGGCTTTCCATCTTCACAGCCATATACTGTTATGCCTGCCATAGACTTGCCTTCTTTTGGCTTTTGGTTGCCAAATCCTTTTTCAGCCCAATGCTTTGGAACACGAACTTTTGGACCAAAAACATCTGGTGAAGCGGCGGTAGGGGAACTCCAATATTTTACCACATTGGTAAAATGTTTTCCTTTGTAAAACCAACCTATAGGTGTGGAAGAATAAAGCTCAAACCCTGAGTTAGGAACAATATTTTCTTGAATTGGACTCGAACTCGTTTGTGAAAACGAAAACAGATAAAACAAGCAAAACAATATGGAGCAATAAATTTTCATAAAGGATATAACCCGGTAATATGTTAATAACGTCGAAGACCCGTTTGTTTTTTATTAAAAAACATTTGCAACTTCTATAACAACGCTAAATACAGGTCTACGGTATATCCTTTGAAAACTCTGAGTGACATTTAACCAATTCTTTCAGAAATCGGCTCATTGGCCTCTGGAATATCGTCTATAACATCTGAATTAGTAGGTTTATTTACACCTCCTTGAAATCTATACAAAGCATTTATTCCCGGATCTGCCAGGACCTGTTCGTGTATAACATGCAACAAGGGGGAATTAATTCCTACGGCGTCGCTTATTTCTTGCAAAGCGTTCGGTCTCTTATTCCCTTTAAACAAATCAAAAACTGTGCGAATTCCTACTGATCTTAATTTATCGATATCATCTTTTACATAGCAAAGCAATTTTGCTTGACCGATCCAGTCTAAAATTTGTCTTGCTTCAAATGGAGTATCGATCAATAGTTGGGTTAAACTTGCCGTAGCAAGGTTCTGAGCGTTGTCTATGCCTATTTCATTCAGACGTTCTTTGTGTTGGAGACTGATTCCTTCAATTTTATAAAGAGAAAGCAAATCAGTATTTAACGTATCTGGATTAATGTAGGTTTTGAATAGGTTTATTAAATAAGAAAGGAATCTTTCAGGGAACATTCCAACCAACATGGCGATAGCCGTCAAAGAAGCTTTGAAATTTAAAAAGTTGGTTTGTGCTTCTGCGCCAATTAAAAATGACATAACCAAAGCTATAATCGAGGCCAAAACCAGTCGAATACCTGCGCTGTAGTAGACATTAGGGGCAAGATCATTCGCGATAAGCCTTCTAATGATATTTTGTGCCGACCAAATAAACCCTCCTAAGAAGGCGTAGGTAAGCACGGATAGACTCTGAAAGATGAGCGCTTTGTTTTCATCTCCGAAAAAAGCACCGGTCAAAAGGAGGCTGTCTTTGAATTCATTGGTGAAATTGCCTGCAAACATGATGTAACTAATGCTTAAAAGGCAAATCAGAAAAGCAAAACTTACAGGCAAAAAGTACCGCCCTGGAGCATAAGAATCTTTAACGCTTCTAGTTGAGCTGATCCCCATTTCGTCTAGCGCTTTGTTGAACTCTTTCTCCTTGCGAGGCACCATAATTCGGATAAAGGAAAATGCCGTAAAAGGGAAGAAGCCACTTATTATAAATACTATAATCAGCTTACTAATAAAGCCCAGATTGAATAAGAGGTCTATTGAAAAATTTTCCATTAGTAGTTTGTTTAATTTAATGAAAGCTATAGTGAATACTGATTCAGTTGTTCAATTCTATCCATTCACAAATAGATTCTTTCATGATATTGTTACCTCAGATTCTTGTATAAACTTAAAACTTCTTTGGGCATGAAGGCCAAAACAAATTTTAAGGACACTTAAAATTAAGAAAAATCTTTATTTGTATTGTATTATTTAGGATTTGAGAGAATAGATTGGAACGGTAAAGAGGAAATAGATACTGTCGAAAAGGAGATTTGGGGTTCATGTATTATTTATACCATTTCAATACATCGTTTACATCATTAACTACATTAGGTGCGATCAAATTTAGTTTTAAGAATAAATTTGTAATACGAGTAGGTGTTAGAGTCATTTAATTCCGTCAGTCTAACAGAATAAGTATTGATATAAAAATCATCTGATTTCAAAAAGCTAAATAAAACCAAGAATTTTTTAACTAGTAGTAAAACTTTGGGATAGTCGCCTTCAATTTTAAATTGAGGGCACTTTTTTTATCCATCACTTCCTACCTTCATTTTTTCTGCATTTTCTGCTACAATCAAAGCTTCCAAAATTTCTTCAATTTGACCTTCTATGATCTTGTCTAAATTATAAAGGGTCAATCCAATTCTATGGTCGGTAACTCGGTTTTGTGGAAAATTATAAGTTCGTACTTTACCAGAACGGTCACCTGAGCCTACAAGGGATTTTCTTACTTCTGCTTGTTCATCATCGTGTGCACCTTTTTGAGCAGCGTAAATTTTCGCATATAAACGTGCGTGCGCAATCTCTCTATTTTTTAATTGTTTTCTGCTTTCCTGACTTTCTGCAACTATTCCTGTAGGAAGATGCGTAATCCTCACAGCTGATTCTGTTTTATTCACGTGTTGTCCTCCAGCTCCACTCGCTCTGTAGGTATCAATTTTTATATCCGCTTTATTGATGTTTACATCTTCCATTTCAAACTTAGGCATTACAACTACTGTCGCAGCAGATGTATGAACTCTTCCTTGGGATTCTGTCTTTGGGACTCGTTGAACGCGGTGCGCACCTGATTCAAACTTTAATTTGCCATATACATCTGCTCCGGATATTCCCAATACAATTTTATTGTACCCTCCTACGGTTCCTTCGTTGACATCGATTACTTCAATTTTCCAAGGCTCTCTTTCAAAGTATTTGGAATACATGCGATACAAGTCCCCTGCAAAAATACTGGCTTCGTCTCCCCCTGTTCCGGATCGAATTTCAAAAATAACATCTTTGGAATCTTCTGGATCTTTTGGAATTAGCAAGACTTTAATCTGTTCTTCTAGCGTAGCCTTTTTTTCGTTTGCACTATTCAACTCTTGCTTTGCCATCTCCTTCATTTCCTCGTCATCTTCAGTAAGCATCTCTTTGGCAGTATCGATATTTCCCAGTATTTGGGAATACTCATCATAAACGCTTACTATTTCTTTGAGTTCTTTATATTCTTTGCTGAGGCTAGTATATTTTTTCATGTCTGAGACGACATTTGGATCAGACAATTGTTCTTCAAGATGAATGTATCTTTCTTTAATTGCTTCTAATTTGTCAACCATAATAATACCTGATTAGTCTTAGTTAAGTTTTGAATTTGGAATTGCGATTAGACAAAGGATGTCTAATAAGGAATTGATCAGAATAGCTACAAAAAAGGAAGTACCGTGATCAATTGCATAGAGAGGAAGTAATTAGTATGAAGCAAAAATAACTTTTTGAATCAGATCTTCACAAATATTATAGAAAAAAAATAATATAGAACGAGGTATTTGCCTTTCGACATTCATCCAAACTCTGTTTGAAACCGATTTCACTATCTTTTAAATATGTGGTGTGTATTCGCTCTGAAAGAACCCTAGGAAGGGTTTACTTGGATTTTGTCTTTGATAGACTGTATGAGCGATGGTGAAACTTTGCGCCTATGAACACGACTTTTTATAAATTCTCTAAAGGATTTTTCTTTACTCAATACTTCCAGATAGGCTGGGTTTTGTTGAATTTCTCTTAGTAACTCTCTTTCTGCATCTTTGGTTAGTTCATTATCCAGATACATGTTAACTTTTTTTACGAGTTCCTGATAGCTCTTTTGATTCACCATTTTAAAAAAATTATGATTTAGTTATAATCAAATTTAAATAAACATAAAAAATTCAATGATCCATTTTGAGGAAGAAATAGCTAAATACCGATGACCTAATAAATAGATTTTGGAAAAGCTCTTAACTCAAAAAACGGTTCTTGGTTTAATATGTCATAAAATATTGTCTCTCTTTTAAGAATATAAATAGTAACATTTCGCAAAAATGTCCGATCAACATAGAGTCAATCGGACAAGTCCTTGACCAATAGACTTTCGCGGGAATCTACTGGCGTTTATTTTTGAAACCCATACTTTCTGCATAGGTTTGTAATTTTTCTTTCAACATGTTTCTAGCTCTGTGTAACCTGGATCTAACTGTACCTATTGGAATATCAATAATTTTTGATATTTCTTCGTAGGTAAAACCTTCAATATCACAAAGCAAAATAACTGTTCTGAAATCAACTGGCAGATTATTAACAGCCAAAGTAACCTCATCCCCCATCATGTTTTGAAAGATTTCTTGACGCATATCAATGTGTCCTGATACTCCTGACGAAGCTTCACTGTCCTGGTAGGAAATGATATCTTCGAAATCAACTCTAGTTGGTTTCTTACTTGCTTTTCTATAATTGTTGATAAAGCCATTTTTCAATATCTTAAACAACCATGCCTTTGCATTGGTACCTTGCAAATACTTATCGATGAAACGGAAAGCTTTCATATAGGTCTCCTGCACCAAATCATTGGCGTCATCTTCATTGTAAGTAAGGTTATAGGCGAAATTATATAAGGCATCCGCATGAGGGTAAAACTCCTCATCGAAAATTTTCATATAACGTTCGCTTTCCAATTTATTTTCTGACATCAGTAACATAAGATAAATTTTAATTTCCAACTTGGAAATTATGCCTTAAAGGCACATCATTATACCTTATAACTGAGGTTATATTAAAAAAGTTCCCGAGTTTGATTTTTTTTGGAAAAAAGTGAAATTAGTATGGAAAAGATTAGAAGTTGACTACTTGGATGGCAACATTTTCTTCAAACCATTTGACAGAAGCTTGAATTTTATCTCCAGTTTGCGTATCACATTTAAAAAAGAGATAAAATAACTGTAATTGATCCCCTACTTTTTGTAAAAGATTATTTAAACGAATTTTGCTGTCTTCTGGTTTGGAATGAAGCTTGGCTAGACGCCAGCAATGATAGGCTTCATCGTGCAATTCGATGATATCAAGGAGATAAGAATTTAAAGAATACTTTTCTGCAAATTTTCGAGCAAATACTGCATGATGTTTCGACCAATCTCTTGGACGACTTGTTTTGTCTTCTTGGTATTTAAAAGTATCGTGCAAGAAGGTAATCAGTCTAAGATCTCTGCGCGTGTCTGCATCAACATCTAGTTTGTCGACATTGTCGAGAACTTCTCGAATATGAAAAACAACCTTTCCTTCCGGGTGCCCAAATCTAGGCTTACCCCAATGTAAGCCTTTGACGAATTCAGGATCTGCCAAAAGGTTGTGTTCTAATTCCGTTTCAGGTTTCAACCATTCTAGAAGGTCGATATCTTCCTGAAGGATGTTTTTCATAATTACAGATTTGCGATTCAAAGATAAAGGAATTTTAGCTAGAAAATTTATGTAAATTTTTCTGTTTTAAAAACTAGTAACAAAGGAAAAAAATACTGAGACGCATTATACTGTTAACAAGCTGTTAAAGTCTTTTTCATAAAAAAACAATACGAAACCAACGGACGTTATTACTCTTGACTCTTATATAACGTAAAGAACAAAGGAAAAGTCATATAAATATTCAGCTTTTCTTAAAAAAAACCAATTATGAAAAAAATGATTCCTTTTGTTGTAGCAGGATTTGTTGGAGGTGTGATTACACTTGGACTTTTTCTCATGGTTCAACCTGAAAAGTCCAATGATTTCTCTAATGCTAATCTTGCTCAACACGTCAATTATCCCATTAATGTAAAAGCAGGTGCAAATGCCGTTCCATTTGACTTCACAGAATCTGCAGAAATCGCAATGCCTGCAGTTGTACACATTTCTGCTGCTGAAAGTTCAGACATGGCAAACAGGCGAAAACAAGATAGCAGAGGTTCAGATCCCTTCAGGTTTTTCTTTGGTGATGGATCAGGAAGCCCTCAAATAAAAATGGGAACAGGGTCTGGAGTTATTTTTTCTCAGGATGGATATATCGTTACAAACAATCACGTTGTTGAATTTGCTGATGAAGTAGAAGTTACTTTGTATGATAATCGTCAGTACAATGCTAAAATCATTGGTACGGATGCAAAAACAGATTTGGCAGTTCTAAAGATAGAAGCAAGTGGACTTCCTGTCTTGAAAGCTGCGGATTCTGATGCAGCAAAAGTAGGGCAATGGGTACTGGCTGTAGGCAATCCATTTGATCTTACTTCTACAGTAACTGCAGGAATTATTAGCGCAAAGGGAAGAGATATAAATATAATAGATCGCAGAGATGCTATTGAGGCATTTATTCAAACAGATGCTGCAGTGAACCCAGGAAATAGTGGTGGCGCCTTAGTGGATGCGCAAGGCCGCTTATTAGGCATCAATACAGCGATTGCAACAAGGACGGGTTCTTTTTCAGGATATTCGTTTGCGATTCCTGTAAACATGATGGCTAAAATTGTCAATGATATTATTGACTATGGAAGTTATCAAAGAGGATATTTAGGTATCGCAATAATGGACCTCGATAATGATGAAGCAAATGCATTGGGATTAAAAATCAATCAAGGAGTATTGGTAAAAAGTATGGAGGATTCAAGTGCTGCAGAATTGGCAGGTATAATTCCTAATGATGTGATTGTTGCAGCAAATGGAAAAGAGGTAAAATCGGCTCCGGAACTTCAAGAAATTGTAGGAAGAGCGAAGGTGGGAGAAACAGTGCAACTAACAATTAACAGAAATGGGAGAACTAAAAATATTCCTGTGGTGTTAAAGAAGGCAGGATGACATAAGTAAAAGACTTGCCTCAAAAAGTAGTGTTTATATCAGAAGAAGGTAAAAAGAAAGACATTTAAATTTTTCTTAGGATTTTATTAACACTTAACAGGCAACAAATAAGAATCATATCTGGTTATTTTAGATAGATAAAAGACTTGTTTAAAGTTGGTTTTTCGTTTTGTTTTGATGCGTCTGTCCCTCGAGGACAGACGTTTTTTTTACGCCGTTTTTGAAGCTTATTCCCAACATAGTTTGAAAGAGATTGCAAGGACTTATTACTTAGTTTGAACAATTACTTATATTCATAGAATGAAAACTCTCCATTCCTTCTTTGATGGATTCCTCTCTCTCATTTACCCCGACTTATGTTTGGTTTGTGAGGAAAATATTCCAACTATAAAAGGCATTTTGTGTACTGGTTGTCAGTACAGATTGCGTGAAACGAAATTTCATTTAGATAGAGAAAATGAATTTACAAAAAGGTTTTGGGGCCGCATCAATATCCATGCTGGAGCAGCTTTATATCGTTTCGTAAAAGAAGGACGTGCTCAATCCCTTATTCATTCCCTAAAGTATGATGGTAAAAAAGAAGTAGGCCTTAAGCTTGGTAAATCATATGGACGATCGCTTTTAGAATCACCTTATTTTACTAAGATAGACATGATTATACCTGTTCCTTTACATGCTCGAAAATTGCAGTTGCGTGGATATAATCAGAGTGCACTTTTTGCTCAAGGAATCTCAGAGGCAATGCAAATTCCTTGGACAGATAAAGTTTTGGTAAAACCAGTGAACACAACCACTCAGACCAAAAAGTCAAGAGTCGAGCGTTTTGAAAATGTTCGGCATTCCTTCGAAATAAAATCTCCTGATGAAATTCGAAACAAGCATGTTCTCTTGGTTGATGATGTTTTAACAACGGGAGCAACCTTAGAAGCTTGTGCTGAAAAATTGGTTCAAGTTGAGAATACAAAAGTGAGCTTAGCTACCATAGCGATTGGAAGTTTGTAGACAAGCTTCTCTCAAGAATGGAAATAAAAGCAAATCTATATACGCCTAAAAAAATAATAATAATTTCTCCTTGAATTATATTTTCTTTTTTTTCAAAATTAAGAGAATGAACGTGAAGTCGTTTTATTTTAAAATAAAAAACGCCCACTTTACTACCTTTCAAGATTCTCATTGGATTCATCCGTTGTCCTGAAAATTACTTTTTTTCAGATTGTGCTTGCCACATTGAATCAATATGTTTGGTTCGATACCAAACCTTTGTTTAATCATTTCTTCTCTTCAGGAGGTAATTTAGAAGCTTTTTGAGTCTATTATGTATTACATTATTATTTATATGACTAAATGACATCTAAAATAACCCATTTCATTTAGAATATGTATAATTTGTAGTCCCTCGTAGTCCGAGCAGTCCCCCCTTTATAAGTTTTACATCAGAAAACGGAATCATTGCAAAATGTTCTGTGGATATCTCTGTGCAAAGAATCTCAAATCAAGAGTTTAAGATTTTTTGATCTAGCATATGATGTAAATCTATCTAATACGGCTAAAAAGTAAAACAAAAACAAAGAGCAAAAACTTGAACCTCATGAGGAACCTACTACTCGCCCTAATAGGTGTTTTTTCGATAATATATGTCGGAACTGCACAAACTCCACAGCTTTATATCAATGAATTTATTGCCTCTAATGGAAGTGGCCTAACGGACGCTTCTGGAGAATTTACTGATTGGGTAGAAATATACAATGCGGGTAGCGCAGCAGTTGACATTGGGGGGATGTATGTTACTGATGATCTATTAGAACCAACCTTATGGCAAATTCCTTCAACCAACTCTGCAGCAACAACTATTCAGTCTGGCGGTTTTTTAGTTTTGTTTTTTGATGGAGATATTGCCGAAGGCGTCTTGCACGTAGATGCAAAACTAGGAGCAAGTGGAGAAGCAATCGGTTTATTTGCTAGTGATGGAACTGCTATTGATAGCTATACTTTTGGACCTCAGTTACAAGATATATCCGAAGGTCGAACACCTGATGGTGGCAATGCTTGGGCTTTCTTTTCAGAACCAACCCCTGGCGCTGCAAACAACACTACTACTGGAAATGAAAATGCTGCTATTCCTGTAGCAAATATAGAAGGTGGTTTTTATGACAATTCAGTAACGATTTCTTTGAGTTCTGAGACAGAGGGAGCAAGTATCTATTATCGAATGGATGGTAAAATTCCTGATAATAGCGATCAACTATACACTGGTCCAATCACGTTGACTTCAACAGGTGTAGTAAGAGCTATTTCATACGGACCAGGTCAAGATGAAAGTGAGGTTATGACACACACTTACATCATTGATGAAGATCGGGAAAACTTTGTAGTAGTTGCAATGACCACAGATCCGGATAATCTTTTTGACCCAGAAAACGGTCTCTTTCCTAACTATGAAATTGAATTAGAAAAAAACGCACATATCCAATTTTTTGAAACAGATGGCAGCATCGCTTTTTCTCAAGAAATTGAAATTGAACTTAGTGGAAATGCAACGTTGGTATTGCCACAAAAGTCACTCAAAATGAAAGCAAAGGCGAGTCTTGGCAATGAATATTTTGACCACAAAATATTTCCTGACGAAGCCCCTGAAAAGTATAGAAGTTTTCTTATGCGTCAGTCTGGTCAAGACTGGAACAAAACGATGTTCAGAGATGCCTTACAGCAAAATCTGATGACTGATGTTTCTGATTTGAATGGAATAATAAAAAACCCAGATCTGGACTTGCAATCTTTTCGTCCAGGAATTCTTTACATCAATGGAGAGTATTGGGGCATTCAAAATATTCGAGCTCAAATGAGTTGGAAGTACGTTGATGCACACTATGGCTTAGACAAAGAAGAACTTGATGTAATAGAGAATGAAAACGAGTTAAAAACAGGAGATTTAGTTGAGTTGGAAGATTTTAATAACTATTTGGAAAGTACCAATTTTAATAGTTCTGTTAATTACCTTGAGCTTCGCGAAAGAGCGGATGTTGATCATTTCATAGATTATATGTTGCACGGAATTATTTGTGACAACAATGATTGGCCAGCCAACAACAATCGTAAATGGAGAGAGCGTGTGGAGGATGGAAAATGGCGTTGGTTAAGCAAAGACATGGATTTCGGTTTTGGTTTACGACCTATTAATGCACCTTGGGAATCAGGTGATTTTACTACGAACACATTGGCAATCTGTTTGGCTGAGAACAGTTCAGAGTATTATAACGAGCCATATTCTACTTTGTTTTTACGTCGATTGATGCAAAACGATGAAGCGAAATCTAACTTTATCAATCGAGCAGCAGATTTACTCAATAGTGTATTTGAAGAAGATCGGATAGTTAATCGAATTAATGATCTTGAAGGTATTTATATTCCGCAAATGCAAGACCATTTCGATAAATGGCAAAGTGGCTGGAATGGCCATGCCGATCAGGTAGAAAAGTTACGCTTTTTTGCAGAGGGTCGTGCTGCAGAAGTTAGAGGTCATTTTGTAAATGAATTTAGTGAAGTAAGTGGACTAAGTGATGTACAGATCAACGCGAATCCGGGGATAGGAGGAACCATTGATTTTAATACTTTGACCTTGAATGAAGCGCATTTCCCTTGGGATGGAATTTACTTTCGAGGTTTAGAAATTCCTGCTGTTGCAAAGGCTAATCGTGGTTACTTATTTGGAAGTTGGTCAGGTGCTGCTTCCGGTACAAACCCAGAAGTACTAATCGATATCAATTCTAGCTCAGAAATTCTTACCGCCAATTTTCAATTGGGTTCAACAGACAATGTTCCTATAATAATCAATGAAATAAATTACAATTCACCAGACGACATAAACCCAGGGGATTGGGTGGAATTGTATAATCCAAACAATTATCCAGTAAATATTTCTGCGTGGTATTTTGAAGATGAAAGTGGGAACTTCTTTGGATTTCCAGCCAACACATTGATAGGAGCTGGTGCTTACTTTTTATTAGTTGAAGATGAAGCAAGCTTCGCAGGGGTTTATCCTGACGTAACAAATGTATATGGAAGTTTTGGAGATGGTGATAATGGTTTTGGTCTTAGCGGAAAAGGCGAGTTAATTACACTAAAAAATGCTGCGGGCATTATAATTGACGAAGTTGAATACGATGACAAAAACCCATGGCCAGAAGAGCCAGACGGAGATGGACCAACCTTGCAATTGATCTCACCAGCACTTGACAATGCTTTGCCAGAAAGTTGGTTGGGCTTTGAAGGTACACCGGGGAAGGTAAACAGTGGTGGTGTTTTCTTAGACTGTTCTGATCCAATAGATTTTGCTCTTGCTCCTGGGGAAACAGAAATGATTGTCAACTGGCCTTCGCCACAAGCAAGTACCATTTGTATAGTGAGTTCCATCGTGACTCTAAATCAAGTAAGTGGTCCAACAAACGGATCTGTTTTGCAAGAAGGAATTTACACCATAGAGTACGTTGCTGTTGATGAATGTGGAAATAGCGTTAACTGTGCTTTTGATATTACTGTAAGCGGAGCAGAGTTGGAGGCAACACTTAATTGCCCAAATAATATCGTTGTCAATGCAGCTGTTGGAGCCACGGGAGCTATTGTTTCTTGGCCAGCATTAACAGGAAGTACAAATTGTTCTCTTGGAACGGGCTTAACTATAACCCAGTCAACAGGTTTGCCATCAGGTAGTATGTTGCCAATAGGAACAACCACAATTACTTATAAAGCAACAGATGATTGCGGAACCTTATTAAACTGTTCTTTCGATATAACTGTAATCTCACTTCAATCAACAATTACTTTAAATTGTAATGATGACGTCAACATCGTTTCTGAATCAGGAACTGGTGAAATAGTAAGCTGGAATGCTCCAAGCGCTCAGACAAATTGTTCAGAAAATAGTTTTGTAACTCTTACCCAAACAGCTGGTTTGACAAGTGGAAGTTTCTTCCCAATTGGAACGCAAACTATTGTTTACGAAGCCACAGATGTTTGTGGAACAATAATAACGTGCAATTTTGATGTTACAGTCTCAAGTGAAGCAGGTTCTATTACCTTGAATTGTCCAGAAAATTTAAATGTTGTTTTGCCACAGGGCCAAATCTCAACACCGGTAACCTGGCCAATGCCAACTGCTTCTACAGAATGTATTGAAGGGAATTCAAATCCAAATTGTGGAACCAATATCCCCGGCTTTGCTTTTTTTGGAAGTCTAGATAATCACCAATATTATATCTCATTAGAAAGGATGCAATGGGCAACAGCACAAGCGAACTGTGAAGACTATGGCGGTCATCTTGCGGTTATCAATGATCCAGTTGAGAATGCATTCCTTAAGGCCAATATTACCCAACAGGTCTACATCGGGATGAGTGATACTAACTCTGAAGGTAATCCTGAATGGGTGAATGACGAGCCTTTTACTTTTTCTCTGACAGACCCAACTTCAGGTTCCAATACAGAAGCAAATGATTATGGTTATTTAAGTCCTTGGACTGATGAATGGAAGTTTTTAGACGAAAGTGTTTACAAGAATTATTTAATGGAATTGGATTGTGGGGGAGGTAATGGTTTGCAACTTAGACAAACAGGTGGCCCGGCCAATGGAAGTGATTTGCCAGCTGGTACTTATGGTATAACTTATGAAGCCAGTGATGACTGTGGTGAAGTAAAATACTGTAGTTTTATTGTAACAGTTGAAAATGAACCGGAGAGTTTAACAATTGATTGTCCATCTGATATTACGGTTACAGAAGCAAATGGAACTGGTGGTGCCAATGTGGTTTGGTCAGGAGCAACAGCAGAAAATTTTAGTTGCACAGGTACCGTTGATGTATTACAAATTGGAGGATTACCTTCTGGTAGTTTTTTCCCAATTGGAAATTATGTCATTGTATACGAAGCATCAGATGACTGCGACAATATAGAATTCTGTTCTTTTAACGTATCGGTTTTACCTGATGTATCTTCTGGTGAGTATTGTGAGGCTGAAGGAAGTTTGCCTTGGCTTGAGCACATAACAAACGTAACTTTTGGAAATATCAACAATGACTCTGGGAAAGAAGGTTATGGAGATTTTACGGATCAGAGCACAGAGATTGTTGCTGGTGAAGCATACCCGATTAGTATTACACCAAAGTTTAGTTACACGCAGTATAACGAATACTTTAGTGTTTGGATTGACTTTAATTTGGACAAAGACTTTAATGATGTTGGAGAATTGGTATTGACTAATTTACGTCTAGCCGGCCCTTCTGGAACGGATGCAGCTCCAATTGTTGGATTGGTACAGGTGCCAGCTAATGTTGTTTCAGGAACAAGCCGGATGCGAGTTTTGATGCATAGAGATGATATATTAAGTCCCTGTTTAATTTTTGAATCTGGCGAAGTAGAAGACTACAGTGTGAATTTGTCTCAAAGTATAGGAGGGGCTAATAATGCTATTGATCGCACAAGTGAAAGTGCAGTTGTTACAAAATCTTTTACAGTGTATCCTAACCCGGTGAAAGATATGTTGACCATTGATTTGGCAGACTTAGGGAAGTCAGCACAATTACTTGAGATTTACAATGTGTTGGGCCAGCAGTTACTTGTTAAAGATATTGTTGAAGGAACTATTGAACCGATTGTGATTGATGTATCTAATTATGTTTCTGGTTTGTATTTTGTGACAATGGTGGATGCTTTGACTGGTGAACGAATAGTAAAACAGGTTGTGATGGATTAGAAAACAGTGTCTGAGTTGAAGACCCAAACTAGCGACAAGACTTTAGTTTGCAATAAATTAAAAAAGCTTGAAGTGATTCACTTCAAGCTTTTTTTGTAAAAGAAAAATTGATAGAATCTATTAAGCGCCAACGAAGGTGCCTATCATTTCTCCTTGAATTATTTTTTGTAAATTTTCTTTCCTGTTGATGTCAAAAACAATGATTGGTAAATTGTTTTCTTGACAAAGCGTAAAAGCAGTCATGTCCATTACAGATAAACCGAGGCTGATACATTTTGCAAATGAAATTTTCGTGAACTTAGTTGCAGTTGGATCTTTTTCAGGATCTGCAGAATAGATTCCATCCACTCGTGTTCCTTTCAAAATTACATCTGCATTGATTTCATTAGCACGCAAAGCCGCTGCTGAATCAGTTGTAAAATAAGGACTTCCTGTACCTGCAGAAAAAATAACTACTCTTCCTTTTTCAAGGTGACGGATTGCGCGTCTTCTAATGTAAGGCTCGGCAATTTGTTCCATCTTTATAGCAGTAATCAAACGCGTGTAAACGCCTGTTTTTTCAAGTGCACTTTGGAGGGCCATTCCATTAATCACTGTTGCCAACATCCCCATATAATCTCCTTGTACTCTTTCTATTCCGGAATCTTTAGCTTGTAAACCGCGGAAGATATTTCCTCCTCCGATTACGATTGCAACTTCCACTCCTTCATCTACGAGACCTTTGATTTGGTTAGCATAATGAACCAACATACTTGCTTCGATTCCAAACCCTTGTTTCCCCATTAGGGATTCGCCGCTTAATTTTAGAAGAACTCTTTTGTATTTAATAGCCATTTTTAATTTTTATGTTGTGTGGGAGAATATAAGATGTAATTATAATGAGTAAGTCATCTGATTCTATGGGTATTAATTAAGACAGTCAAATTTAGTGCCTTATGAACGGATAAAGAATAAATTCGTCAATTTTGATTCTAGTAAATTTTCTAATTGGTTGACAACTAAGGAAGAATCGTTAGAAATTATTTCCGTCAAAGTATAAATGGTCAAAAAAAAAGCGAATTAACAAGTAATTCGCTTTTTTTAATAAATATGATTTTATCCGAGTTCAATGTGCTTGAACGCAGTAACTGTTAATTTTGGGTCAATGCTTTGAAGGTATTGAGCAACACTAGACTTGCTATCTTTTACATATCCCTGGTTCAATAAAGTTCTTTCTTTAAAGAATTTGTTCAATTTTCCAGTAGCAATTTTTTCAAGCATAGCTTCTGGCTTCCCTTCTTTTCTTGCTACTTCCATTCCGATTTCGATTTCTTTTTCGATTACGGTTTGGTCAACACCATCTTTGTCTACAGCAATTGGACGCATAGCTGCAACTTGCATTGCTACGTTTTTGCCTGGCTCAATTACGTTCGGTCCTTCTAAGTTGAATGCTACGATTACACCAGCTCTGTATCCCATGTGAATGTAAGGGATTACCTGTCCTTCACCTGCAGCAGTTTCTAGCTTAGCATATTGAGTGATTTCTAGTTTCTCACCAATTACACCAACTTGCTCTGTTACTTTGTCTCCGATAGTAAGTTTGCCATCGTAAGGAAGAGCTAATAATTCTTCAGCAGTCTCAGGAAGGTTTTTTAAAGCGATATCAGCGAATGACTTTGCAATATTTACGAAATCTTCATTTTTCGCAACAAAATCTGTTTCACAGCTCAATCTCAAGACAACACCATTATTTCTGTTAGCAGATGTAACAGCAATAACAACACCCTCTGTCGCAGATCTATCTGCTCTTTTAGCAGATAACTTTTGACCTTTCTTTCTTAAATTTTCAATAGCTTTCTCAAAATCACCATTAGCTTCCGTTAAAGCTTTTTTGCAATCCATCATGCCGGCACCCGTTTGGTCCCTTAGTTTTTTAACGTCAGCAGCTGAAATTTTTACTACATCCATCTTATTGATAATTTTTTATTGTTTTAAAATTGTTGTCTACACTTCTAATAAAATGCTAGACATTTTCACTCTACTAGCTTCTTGCAGCTTCTTTTTCTTCTTTCGCTGAATTACGCTCAGCCAAACCTTCTTTAATCGCTTCCACCATGTAGGCAGTAATGATGTTGATAGATTTAGATGCATCGTCATTTGCAGGAATTGGATAGTCTACCAAATTAGGGTCAGAGTTTGTATCAACCATAGCGATTGTTCTCATTCCTAATTTCTTAGATTCTGCCAAAGCAATATGCTCATGCGTAATGTCAATTATGAAAATTGCAGCAGGAATTCTATTGATGTTTGCAATACCACCAAGAACTTTTTCCAACTTGTTTCTTGCACGAGTCAAAGTCAGTTTCTCTTTTTTGGTAACGCTAGTTAAACTTCCATCAGCCAACATCTTGTCGATGTTATTCATCTTCTTGATAGACTTTCTGATGGTAGCAAAGTTAGTCATCATTCCTCCTAACCATCTTTCTGTAACGAAAGGCATTCCAACACTTCTTGCAGCTTCTGCAACAGTGATTCTTGCTTGTTTCTTTGTAGCAACGAAAAGGATTTTTTTACCAGAACGTGCGATTTGACGCATTGCATTTGCTGCCTCATCCAAACAATCTAATGTTCTGTTAAGGTCAACAATGTGAATTCCTTTACGCTCCATGAAGATGTAGGGTTGCATTTTTGGATTCCACTTTCTTTTTAAATGTCCAAAGTGAACACCTGCATCTAGTAACTCTTTATATGTAGGTTTTGCCATTTTTTTAATATTGAAATTTGTATTTTCTAATTCCGGATAATCCGGATAACACACTCGTCCAAAGCTTAACGCTTAGAGAACTGGAAGCTCTTTCTTGCTTTAGGCTTACCATATTTCTTACGCTCAACAACTCTCGCGTCACGCATAAGGAATTTTTTAGCTTTTAACGGAGATCTAAACTCTTCGTTAAGTTTAACTAAGGTTCTAGCAATTGCCATACGAATGGCCTCAGCTTGTCCTTTGTAACCTCCACCTGATACATTTACTTTCACGTCGTAGATGTTTTCAACTTCTACTGTTTTGAAAGGATCAGTAAGGCTGTTCTGAATGTGTATTTGAGGGAAGTAATCTTTGTATGCTTTACCATTGACAGTGATTTCACCACTACCTTTGGTTAAGTAAACTCTGGCAATTGATGCCTTTCTTCTTCCCACTGCGTTTATCATTTCCATATTTAGAAGCTATAAGTTTTTCTTAAATTGATAATTCTTCAGGTTTCTGAGCAGCATGTGGGTGCTCTTCACCAGTATAAACATAAAGTTTTTTGAACATTGCTCTACCTAATTTATTCTTAGGAAGCATGCCTCTTACTGCACTTTCTAGAACCTCTATCGGCTTTTTTACAAGCATTTCTTTAGCCGTTCTTTTTTTCTGACCACCTGGATAGCCAGAGAAAGTAATGTACTTTTTCTGATCCCATTTGTTTCCTGTAAAACGCACTTTCTCAGCATTGATCACAATTACATAATCACCTGCATCAGCATGTGGTGTGTAACTTGGTTTGTGCTTTCCGCGCAATACAGTTGCCAATTGGGTAGCCAATCTTCCGACGATCAACCCGTCAGCATCAATGATCATCCATTTCGGAGTCGCTGTTTCTTTGCTAACGTACTTTGTTTTGTAACTTAATGTATTCACTTTAACTGTGTTTTAATGAATCTGAAATATCTTTTATTCCTCCTTAGAAAAGAGGTTAAAAAAGACCTCCTTCAAATTGGATTGCAAAGGTACTTACAATTCACTCTAAAAACAAGCGTTTTTCTAAAAAAAATGAATTTTATGTTTTGTAAGTCATTGATAAACAGCTTGATTTTCGCACATTTTTTTTAATCGACTCGATTATAACGCTCAAAATAAGTCTTCAGACCTGCTAACAGAGCAACTTAATTAGGCCAATAAATGCTTAAACCATTTATTCCATTTGTTGTTTGATTTGGAAAGAACGTAGGTAAAGTCCTTTTTATGACCTAATTTTACTTGTTCAGAATGAATTACATGACTAAGAAATCAGAAGATAATCTTTCGCAAACCTCTTTTACAGAGGACGATCCAACTGCGGCTTCCCGCAAAAAGGACCATATTGAATTGGCATTTAAGTCAAGTGTTGAATCAGACCAATTAGATGAACGTTTTTATTACGAACCTCTTTTGGCTGCCCATCCTGAAGAGAATCAGGATCATAAGATTCCTTTTTTAGGGAAAATCTTGAAAAATCCAATATGGATCTCTAGTATGACTGGAGGAACAGAAATGGCCAATACCATAAACCACAACCTAGCCCGAGCATGCAAGGATTTTGGATTAGGAATGGGATTAGGTTCTTGTAGGTCTCTACTATTTAGTGATGAATACCTTGCTGATTTTAACGTCAGACCAATTATAGGGTCGGATTTTCCACTATATGCAAACCTTGGATTAGCTCAAATAGAAAAGCTGATTGTTGAAAATGAACTTTGGAGGCTTTCAGAATTATTGAAAAAACTAGATGCTGATGGTTTGATTATACATGTCAATCCATTTCAAGAATGGCTGCAGCCAGAAGGAGATCGTTTTGAAAAACCACCATTGGAAACCATTCAAAGAGTTTTGGACTTTGCTCAATTTCCTGTAATTATAAAAGAAGTTGGCCAAGGAATGGGGTATGAAAGTTTAAAAGCTTTATTTCAAATGCCTTTAGAAGCAATCGACTTTGCGGCAAGTGGTGGAACAAATTTTTCCAAACTGGAATTATTAAGAACAAACCCTGTAAATCAAAATATTTACATGGATTTGGCTAGAGTCGGCCATACTGCTGAAGATATGGTAGGAATTACCAACAATGTTTTGAAAGAATTAGGGGAGAAGACACTGGTTAAACAGGTGATAATATCCGGAGGAGTGAAGAACTTTTTGGATGGCTACTATTTAATTAATAAATTAGCTACTCATAGTATATATGGACAAGCTTCAGGCTTTCTGAAAAGAGCTACTGGCGAATATGAAGAATTATACAATTATGTAGATGCACAGGTAAAAGGCTTAAAACTTGCAAAAGCCTTTTTGAGAATTAGGTAACAGAATGAATTCGGACAAGCCAAATATTAATAAACAGAAATCAATTTCGGGATTTTCAAAACTCTCCAAGCGAGGGAAAATGAAATGGTTGGTTGAAAACTTTTTCATTGATCCTGAAAATGTTATGCAAGAGCTAATGAGTTATTGGCATTCAAATGAAAGTCAACAACGCATTCTGGATGGCTTCAGTGAAAATACAATCAGTAATTATCCTCTCCCTTATGGGATTGCTCCCAACTATGTAATCAATGGAAAGACTTACGTTATACCAATGGTTATAGAGGAAAGCTCTGTAGTTGCTGCAGCAGCAGCAGCGGGAAAATTCTGGATGAAAAGAGGAGGCTTTAAAGCTAAGGTATTGGATACCGTAAAAGTTGGACAAGTTCACTTTTGTTGGGAAGGAGATATCAAAAAACTAGAGAGTGTGTTTGAAGAACTGCAAACTAAAATCCGACAGGAGACGCAGCACATTACTCAAAACATGACAAAAAGAGGAGGAGGAATTTCGAAGTTTGAGTTGAAAGACTTTTCGGAAATTGAACCGAATTATTTTCAGTTAATGATTCACTTTCAAACCTGTGATTCTATGGGGGCGAATTTTATCAATTCCGTCTTAGAGGAATCTTCTAGAGT
>CALIAG010000539.1 GCA_938041325.1 uncultured Saprospiraceae bacterium
TATGAAATTAAAAAACCCTTTTAATGTAGAAGCTGCTCCCTTTTTTCTCGAGATTAACGAAACGAATCCGAAGGACGGAGTTTAAGCTCCGGTATTGTGAACAACGAAATGGATGTTTGGGAATGAGTTTTTTCCTGTAATGAATTTTCAAAAATAAATGAACCGCGATCAATTCTATCAAAGATAAAACACCTACTGTGTCCTTCTAGTCTTCACGTTAAAAGAACTCCTGTGTCCTTCTGTCCCTTCAGTGCCTGCCTGCCGTCAGGCAGGGTTCAATCGCGCTTAATCGTCAATCTTCTCAACGCTATTTTATCCTATTCAAACCAGCTTTTGCTTTTTGATGCAAACCACTTTTGTATTCATCAGGACTTATGGATAAACAAAGCTTATAAAATTCTTTCGCTTTTGTTTTGTCACCTTTTTGCTCCAAAATAATCCCGCTTTGTAAAGCAGCATTACAAGCAAAAAACCAAGTTTCCTCTTTCCCGTTATCAATTGTTTTTTGATAATGCGCTAAAGCTTCTGTGCTTTTATTCATCTTATGGGTGACTCGACCCAAACGATAGGTGAATTCCAGTTGATGCATTTTATGACTATAATCACTTGGTGATTTCTGAGATAAAATAGCATAAGCTTTGGTATAGTAGCCGCCATCAAAAAGCAGTCTTGCTTTTACCAAATCTTTCTCCGGTACAATCCCATACCGAGCTTCCTTCATTGCAGTTTTATCTGCTCCTATAAAAGCGTTCCCTTTCGTTAAAGCTTGAGCAACATACGATTTGTATTCCGAAATATTGCCTTTCAATAATTCAAACCAGGCCAATTTCTGATAGGCTTCTTTGATGTAGTTGGTGCCTCGAAAATTGGTTACATATTTTTTCAAATAAACATCAGCGTCATCATCTTGCCTATATAGTTTTGACATCCCCAACAAGAAATCTAAATAATGATAGGGATGGTATTGAGAACCGCGTGGACGGTTTTGCAAAATACGGATTGCTTCGTCGTTGTGGCCAGTTCGCATCGCTACGTTGGAAAGCGCAAAACAGGCGAGGGGACTTTCGTTAGGATTTAATTTAGACGAGTTGATGAGTTTCCAAGGCTCTTCCGTTTCATTTTTTAAATGGACAAGTAACAAAGCATATATGACCAAGGTTTCTTCTTCAAATGCAAACTCATTATTGCGAGCATAACGAAGGACTTCTTCGATTTCGACTTTTCCTTGCTCAATGGTTCCGTCCATTCCGCTCAACAGTTTGAGCCCCCATTTGTAGTTGTCAGGAATTGTTCCTACCAAAGCGTGTAGTACGCCAAGGCTTCTTTTGTTGGCAACGAAGTTTGGGAACTTGCGTTGATTTTTTTCTAATAAGCGATAAGCAGATTTAACCTCAAGCAGTGCCGTAAAGTATTCTTCATACTTTATCCTTACTAATGCCCATTGTAGTTTGATTTCGGCTTGAGTGAATAAATAATACGGAGAGTTTTCGTCCCCATTTTTTATCTTACTTAATCGGTCATCTTTATTTTTTTCGAGTCTTCTGAATTCAGATTTATTTTCATTTAAAAATACTTTGATGATATCAATGTAGTTTTCTACAAAGTGAACCATCAAGTTATTTGGCTGTGAGTATTTCAGTAGATCTAAATCATTTTGGGATTCTTCAAACTTCAAACTCAATGCTTTTTTATAAGCAGAAGTCACCTCTTCATTCATTTCAAAAGAAGCTTGTGAAAATGTTGTACTCATTGAGCTGAATACGAAAAGGACCAATAATGAAATTCTGAATAAAAACATTTGCTGGATTAAATGCACTAAAAATTTGAGGACGGTTATAATTAAGACTATTTATTTTTTAATTGGTCAACTTCTAAGTAAAAAGCACTTTCTGGAATATCCAAAAAGTGCTTTTTATATGTATAACGCAGAAAACTTGCAATTTATGCTCCTGCTTCTTCTGTTTTATCTTCTGTTGCTGCTGCTTTATCTTCTTTCGCTGCTGCTTTCGCTGCTGCCTTCTCTGCTTTTTCAGCGGCTTTATTACTAGCCATCATCTCTGCATTGACTAAAACTCTACCGCAGTGTTCACAAACGATAAGTTTTTTATGCATTCCGATTTCCAATTGAACCTGTGGCGGGATTTTGTTAAAACATCCACCGCAAGAGTTCCGTGCAACAGAAACTACAGCTAAGCCATTTCTGTAACTATCACGGATTCTGTTGTATGCTTTAAGCAATCTTTCTTCAATCTTCTTTTGAGCTTTGTCTCTTTTTCTTTGAAGCTTTTCTTCATCCTTAGTGGTCTTTTCGATAATTTTCTCCAATTCCACTTTTTTAGTATCTAACTCACTTTTCTTACTCGCCAATCTTTCATTTGCAGCAACCAAGGTTTCTTGCTTACTGTGGTTTTGTCCACTGATCTCTCTTGATTTCTTTTCAGACAACTGAATCTCAAGCTTCTGCAATTCCAATTCTTTTGAAAGTGCATCGTACTCACGATTGTTTTTTACATTGTCCATTTGCTTTTCATAGCGTTCGATCAATGCTTCAGCCTCTTTTATATTAGCAGCATGTTTAGAAACTACTGCGTCAAGTTCACTAATATTAGACTCTAATCGAGCAACTCTGGTTTCTAAACCAGCAATTTCATCTTCTAGATCTTTTACCTCCATGGGTAATTCCCCTTTGAGAATCTCAATTTTACTCATTTCAGAGTCAATACTCTGAAGATCATGAAGGTTTTGTAGTTTCTCAGCAACAGTTTGATCTTTATTACTAGCCATATTCTTTTATAAATTATGATGTTGAACTGATTTTATAAATATTTCACCGGGTTGGTGTTCGTTTCGGTGCAACGGATCGCAAAGGTACTAAAATTATTCGTTATTATTTCGTATAAGAGGTCAATTGTGAATTGTTCACTTTCATAGTGACCAACGTCCGCAATGATTATTTTTCCATCTGCATCAAAAAACTCATGATACTTGTAGTCTGAAGTTATAAATACATCCGCACCTTTGCTTATTGCCTTTGATAAAAGAAAGCCTCCTGAACCACCACAAACAGCTACTCTTTTCACCTTTCTTCCCCTAAGTTCCGTATATTTTATACAAGGTGTTTTCATTAATTTTTTGACCATTTTAAGAAAGGTCTTAGCATACATTGGCTCAGGTAAATCCCCCACCATTCCTGAACCTACTGTCGGATGTTGATTTTCAATCGGAACAATATTGTAGTTTAAATCCAATTCCTGCGTATTCTGGGACAATGCCTTTAAGATTCTGGATTCATTGCTGCTGTCGAAAAGAACTTCTAGTTTTACTTGTGCAGTTGAATTGCCATTATCACCAGCTACTCCGATTCCTAAATAAGTTTCACTATCAAATCCATTGATACTTCCTGCTCCAGCGTTGAAAAGTGATTTTTTCAAAACGGTAGAATATTCAGGTTTTGCATAAGCGAAAAGCTTTTTCAAACCGCTTTT
>CALIAG010000540.1 GCA_938041325.1 uncultured Saprospiraceae bacterium
TTTCTTGCAAAACGGAAGGCTCCAACTCGAATACTTTGGAAAGGACTTGTAATGAATGTCCTTTTGGCTCCTTGGTTGCTGTTTCTAAACGTTGAATTGTTCTTAAGGACAGACCCGTTTTTTTAGCTAGATCCTTTTGTGTAAAACCAGATTGTTTCCTTAGTTTTTTGATTATACTCATCGCGCATTGGGTTTATTTTTTATGATACAGATCGTGCTTTTCTTTTTTTGAAGTAAAAGGAAATTGTTTTAAAACCACTTTACTTTCTTCTTCTAATATAGGACCATATATTTTCAATTTTTTATTCCCTATTTATTAAGTCCCTACAATTTGGTTTTGGATTTCTACGGTATGGGCTTCCCGAATAAATATTTCATCTTGTTGATCCGGAGTCATTTTATTTATAGCTTTCATCCTTTGCAGGGTTTGTTTTTTATAAAGAGATATTTGAATTTTCCTACCCTAAGTTATCTACAATTCCTTTGTCATCCAAGTTTGTTGCCCAGCATGTTCACTTATAAATGTTTCGCCTTTTTTATATCCAAGTTTTTCATAAAAGCCAATGCCTGAAATACTAGCAGGGACTTTTAATCTCATGGTTCTTTTAGCCTTTGCATAATCTTCCAACTTATGAATCAACTGCATTCCAATTCCTAATCCTTGGTATGTTGGCAAGACAAAAATAGTTTTGAGTTCATCTTCTTCAAGTGATCCTGTTCCTATTATTTTCTCATTTTCTTCTACTACCAAACAATATCTTTCACTGGCAAGAATTTTTACTTTTGTCGGAGTGAAATAATCATGAAGCGGTTTTAGAATGCTCAAAGGGTAGTCATTGATATTGGTTTGCATCATAGTCGTTCGAATCACCTCAGATACTTGGGATGCATCTTCGGCCTTAAATATTCGAATGGATAGGGGGGACTTTTTTTCATGGTTGCTTATCATAAAGAGAAGTGGATGTGTTGTACGTTCTTTTGGTTACTTTAAACAACAAGGACTTTGTAGAGCTAAACAAATATTTTTTCTTCGTTTGATTGATTTCTTTTCATAAATATAATTAATATTTCCCTTTTTGAATTCTGTTGATTATGAGACTGAGATGTTGAAAAAAATGAACAACTGTCCAGAACTTCGTTAGGTCTTGCATAGATTATTTCATACTGATATTGAGTTTCATAGATAGCAGAAAAAATGGTTCATATATCAATTTAAACCCTTTCAAAACTTCACGATCCTTTAAATAAATAAAAGGTAACCTTTGAATAACATATCAAATTAAAACGTTATATTAGAATATTAAAACACCAAAAAACCTAATAATATGAAAATCCCAAATTTTCTATCTCAAACCTCTGCACTAATCTTTCTATTAATTTTCGTTTTTTCTTGCAAAAGTAAACCAGTAAAAAAGATTCCTCCTTCCGAAAATTCTACTACACTTACAACGGAAAAAAAAGAGGATAAAACAGTAAAAAATAACGAAGAAACAAATACAACAACGAACACTGAAACAAATACTGCTACAGTTGATCCGGTCAATGAGTCGCCTCCAGCAGTTCCTGTCAATGTTCCCATTAGAGAAAGTGGAAAAACAGTAACTTCAGCCGATTTAGTGAGCGAACTTTGTACGAATCAAGAACTGGATTTAGTCGCTTATTTGATCCAACAAGCAAATCGAATAACAAGAGATTCCATAGCATATGACCAATCAAAAGGAAATGATTGCTCCGGAATTTTTCACCGTTATTTGAATACGGTAAAAGGCCTTTGTCCAAATTCCATTTATCCAACTATGAAAACGGCAAGAGATACAAGGAGCTTAGGGAAATGGTACAACGACAATGGAAATTTAACGATCATCAGAAATCCCAAAGAAGAAAGTGATTTGATAAAACCCGGCGCCATTATGTTTTACGGTTATGGAAATCGCTACAAATCATATGACCATAAAAAAATGACCATTGATACATTGACCACAAAAAATATTGGAATCAATCACATCGCTGTTGTTGTTAGCGTAGTGGAAAAAGATGGAGTACTGGAATCGTATAAAATATTCCATGGAAGAAACCCAAGGCATCCTGCAGGGATCACCAACTGCGTTCGATACAATCCACGGCGTCCTGATTTTCCAACTTATGGGAATTGGAACGAACCATGGCTGGCAGTCGCTGATATTCTGACGAAAGACCGAGAATGACGATATATCCCTGGTCTTATTGATTTATCTTTTAAAAATTAGCGGTTTGAATTGAAATATTCAAACCGCTAATTTTATCATTTTCAGTTACTTATATAGTAAATACACTAAACTGTCCGATGTAAGTTATTTCGAAATGACCAAAAATGACAAATGGTATAATGCTTTTGTTATTTTAGAGCTTTTAAATCAAACCAAATCTCCAAGCAGTATATGAAACGATCTCTATTCTCTAGACTATTCCTATTCTTATCTCTAGTTTTCTTTTCTCAAAATATTTCTGCTCAATACGAGCAAGAGCTCGATATAGCTTTACAGCATTTGAAAGCGCAACAAAAGAAATTAAACTTAACAGAGCATGATATTTCCAATTATATCATCTCAGATTTGTATCAATCCAAACACAATGGAGTTACCCATGTTTATTTAAAACAGACTTATAATGGCATTGAAGTTTTCAACGCCATCACAAATATCAACATATTGCCAAATGGTAAAGTGTTGAATATGGGGAATCGATTTGTATCAGATTTACAATCCAATGTAAACAATCCAAGTCCATCAATTGGAGCTGGAATTGCTTTGCAAAGAGTGATGGATGAATTTGAAATAAGAAGCAATGCGCCATTGGAATTAAAAGAGCAGCTCAGTGAAAATTCATTTTTATTTAAAAATGAGAATTTAGCGCTTGTTCCTATTCCTGTGAAATTAGTTTATCAAAAAACGGAAGGGAACGCTGTTAAGTTGGCTTGGCAGGTTGAGTTTTACCAACTGGATGCAAATCATTGGTGGAATGTAAGAATTGATGCACATACTGGTGAAAAATTAAAGCACCATGATCAAGTGATTCATTGTAATTTTGATACACCTTATTCTGATGGATGCACAGATCATGTGCACTTGGGAAAAACAATTCCTAATCAAAATACAAATCAGGAAATTGGTCAGAATATCGTTGTTCCCAATTCCTATGCCGTGATAGCGATGCCACTTGAAAGCCCTAATCATGGACCAATTTCATTGGAAGTGAATCCAGCAGATCCGGATGCTTCCCCACACGGTTGGCACGATACTGACAACCAAGCTGGGCCAGAATTTACGATCACAAGAGGAAATAATGCCCATGCTTACCAAGATATTTTTGACCTGAATGCCTCAATTGGTGACGAACCAGATGGAGGACCAGATTTAGAATTTGATATGCCCGTTAGCTTTGCAGAAGAAAGACCGTACACTCGAGCGGAAGCAGCAGTGGTAAATTTATTTTATTGGAACAATGTTATTCATGATGTCTGGTACCAATACGGTTTTGATGAAAGAGCAGGGAATTTTCAATCGAACAATTATGGCAATGGGGGAACAGCGGGCGACTGGGTTCGTGCAGAAGCATTGGACGGAAGTGGTACCAGTAATGCCAACTTTGGAACAGGTGCTGATGGAAGTCAAGCAAGAATGCAAATGTATTATTGGGGCAATGAAGCCATAGGAGGTTTGTCGTTAAATGTAACGGCTCCAGAATCGGTTATGGGGACTTATGATATGGCTGCTGCAGGATTTGGAGGAGATCTTCCTTCACCAGCAATTGCAAGTGAATTAATATTGATAGATGATGAAGTTGGTATTTCGTCAGATGGCTGTCAGCCTTTAGTAAATGGCGTTTCTTTTGAAGGAAAAATAGCCATGATTGATCGTGGAGAATGTGAATTTGGATTCAAAGTAAGAGCAGCAGAAAACGCAGGCGCAATTGCTGTCGTCGTTTGTAATAATGTAGCTCCTGGTACAATCCCAATGGGCGGTGGAGCTGTTGGAGGACAAGTAAATATTCCTTCAGCAATGATTTCTCTTCAAGATTGCAATACATTAAAAACAGCATTAGGAGAACTAGAAGTTGAATTCGGTTTTCCCGAAACACAAGCCATTCCATTGCCTGGTCCTCAAGGACGAGACAGTGATTTTGACAATGGAATCATTGTTCATGAATATGGCCATGGAATATCTATTCGATTGACCGGAGGACCTTCCACTGGATCTTGTTTGACAAATACTGAACAAGCAGGAGAAGGATGGAGTGATTGGTTTGGATTGGTTATGCAAACAACCGCTGCAGATACACCAGAAGAAGGAAGAGGAATCGGTACTTATGCGACCAATCAAGCAACCAACGGTGGAGGTATACGACAGTTTCGATATAGCAGAAATATGAATATTAACCCACACACTTATGCAAACGTACCTGGTGTAGCTGTTCCACATGGAGTTGGATCCGTTTGGGCGGTAATGATTTGGGATATGTATTGGAATTTGGTGGAACAATATGGCTTTGATGATGATTATCACAATGGAACAGGCGGAAATAATATTGCTATGCAACTGGTCTTGGATGGTCTGAAATTGCAACCTTGTGACCCTAGTTTTGTAGAATCAAGAGATGCTATTATTGCAGCGGATGAAGCCAATAATGAAGGTGCAAACGTTTGTTTGATTTGGCAAACTTTTGCAAGAAGAGGCTTGGGAGATGGCGCTGAAGAAGGAGGAGTTCAATCTTTTGAAATTCCCGACCTTTGTGATTTAACTTTGAAAATTGAAAAGACTGCTGCAGCTCAAGTAGAAGCAGGAAACGTTTTGACTTATACACTTGCCGTAAGAAATGATTCCGGAGAAGATCAAGGAAATGTGAAAATTGTTGATGTTTTACCTGCAGGTACAAGCTACAGAGAAGGGTCTTCTACAATCCCGAATACAGTTGTAGATGGCAATACACTTGTTTTTGAACTAGGTAGCGTTTCGACTGCCGCTTCAAATACTTACACTTATGAAGTGGAAGTTGCCAATGAGCCTTTTTCTTTCGCCTTTTTTCAAGACAACATTGAATCTGGACTAGGCAATTGGTTCGTTTCTAGTGATCTCACCCCAGATACTTGGACCTTAGATACTGGTGATGCATTAGATGGAACGTTTGCTCTATATGCGGAAGGTTCTGATGCACCAACTGATCAGTATTTGACTTTTAGTTCTTTGATTACAGTAGAAGGAAGCAATCCAGTTCTTTCCTTTTGGCACAAGTACAATATGGAAACAGGAGCTGATGGTGCAGTAGTAGAAGTGTCTACCAACAGTGGGCAATCTTGGAATGACTTGGGATCATTGATGTTTCAAAACGGCTATGAAGGTTTGATCAATTCAGGAACATCACCTATAAATGGAAGACAAAGTTTTACAGGTAATTCTGATGGTTATGTCCATACCTTGATTTCAATGATTAATTTTTTAAATCAAGATATTGTGGTTAGATGGAGATTTGCAACAGATGAAGGAACCTTAAGTACAGGTTGGCATTTAGATGATATTAAGTTCTTTGGAAATTATTATTCTATTACAAATGAAGCTTGTATTAGTTCCAATACAGTAGAGTCAAAATGTGCTGAAGCCAATACCATTGTTTTTGAAGGAGAAACCACTTCAACGAAGGGTTTTGAAACGAATTTAGATATCACGATTTCACCAAATCCTGCTAAAACTTTCTTCAACATAAATTTAGAAAGTGCTACCGATCAATCCGTTTTCATTTCATTATTAAATATTGATGGTAAAGAAGTTGGGATATTACAAAAAGGACGAAGCAATGATAGCTTTAATGTTGATGTCTCTGCTTTGTCTGCTGGAATTTATTTGGTGAATATTCAGACAGATACTGGCAATGAAATTAGAAAAATAGTGATTGAATAAAGATCGACCTTTCTAAAACGATTTCAAATTCTAAATCAAATCTTTTAACTAAATGGTTACTATTAGCAGAGTTGATCTGCTGATAGTAACCATTTTTCATTTGAGGCCAATGCGCATAGCCTATACTTTTGATTTTATTTTGCCATAAAGAAAAACAATTAACTAAATTTGTAGAGACCCAACGGAACAATGGATATCAGCAATTGGATTTGATGATCAAACACTCAATTCAAAAAAGATGAAAAAGAAATCATTGGTATTAAATGCATTAGTATTCATTTGCACTTTGAGTCTTTTTGGACAAGACAAAACAAAGGCTTTGGTATCATTTGCAAAAGTGTATGGTTATGTAAAATATTTTCATCCAAGTGAAGAAGTTGCAAAAATAGATTGGGATAAGTTCTCGGCTTACGGAGCAAAAGAGGTTTTGAAATGTGAAAATGAAAAGGAATTACTTCGCACTTTTAATCAATTGTTCAAGCCAATTGCACCGGCAATCACATTCTCTTCAAAACTTGAGGTTTTTGACTTGAAGAAAATAACACCAGAAAATATTGATGAATACAAATTGACTTATTGGCAGCATTTAGGTGTTTCTACAGGCATGCAATATAAGTATCCTAACAATGCTTATAACAGCGTGCTAGTAAATCAACTTATGCAAGTGGATGATACTACTCAAATAATTGCGGAACCTATTTTTGATGCATTCCCGAAATTTGGTGAACTGATTGAACAGAAAATAGGAGACCAACTCTATTGTCAAATACCATTAACGCTTTATGTCAATGAGTCAAATACTTATCCTGCAAGTAAAAACATAAAAGCACTTCAAGCACTTGTTGACAGCACCATCATTGATACCACCAATCTAGCCCTAAGACTGGGGAACGTTATCAATGTTTATAATGTCATTCAACATTTCTATCCTTATTTTGATGAAGTAGAAGTGAATTGGAATGACGAATTAGAAACAGCAATAAAAAGGTGTTTCAAAGATCAAACCGCAAATGAGCATTTAATAAGCTTGCAAAAATTTATGGCACCAATACGAGATGGGCATCTTTGGATATGGCAAGGGAAAAGTCCTTATGGATATTATCCAGATGTTCATTGGGAATGGATTCAAGATTCTTTAGTCATTACACATGTGCTTGATGATAATCTGGATATCAAAGTTGGAGATGTTGTCACCAAAATAAATAACCAAACAGCAGAAGAGTATTTTGAAGAAGTGAATTCTAGAATTTCATACGGTACAAAAAGCTACCTAAATTATGCCAACAAGACGAGAAGTCTTTCTGCCGAAAAAGGAACAGAATTGACGCTAGAAATAAATAACAAAGAGATAAAATTATTGCACAATAAAAAAAGTTCCGAATACAAATTCAATCGGATCGCAATCCAAGAGCAAATGTACAAAAGACTAAAAGACGATGTGATGTACATCAATTTAGGTTCTATGCATGCTGATACGGTTGCAAAATTATTACCGGAACTTAGTCGAATGAAAGGGCTTGTTTGTGATTTTAGAGGGCATAATTATCGCATATGGGATTTCGTTGCGCATTACTCGACAGAAGAAATTCCTGACGGATATACAACTAAGATTCCAGAAATCATTTACCCAGATCAAGAACGAATACTTACTTATAAAGAATCACATGGTTCCTATGAACCTAAAGAACCTTACTTAGGAAATATAAAAACAGTTTTCATAATGGATGGCAGAACCAAAAGTTCTTCCGAGTCCTTCATGAGTGCACTGAAGCATTCTAAATTGGCAACCATTGTTGGAGAGCAAACTGCAGGAGCGAACGGAAACATAAACCCATTCAAGCTATTGGGAGATATCACAATTTGGTGGACAGGTATGAAAGTGACCAATCCAGATGGAAGTCAATTTCATTGTAAAGGGATTCTGCCAGATGTCTCTGTTGAAAAAACAATCAAAGGAATTAGAGAGGGTAAAGATGAATTTTTGGAAAAAGCAATTCAAGTTCTTGAGAATTGAAAAGCAGTTTTCAACAATCTATTTCTATTTACTGGCAGCTTTTTACTTATCTGTTTGTAAACAAAAAAAGGAACGTTCCGAAGAACATTCCTTATGATTTTTTGAGAAAGTAGGGTTAAAGAAAAGGGTTTTCCTTCGTCAAACTTTCATTGGTATTGGTAGTACCTTATATTCTAGTTAGATCTCAATAATTTTTTGAATCTTTTTGCACTTACTGCAAATTGACCTTTCACTGTATCCAATGTATCGAAAACGATATCTTGTTGTTTAGCAGCTAATTTCAATCCACCTTTCATTGCTTTGTTAGCAATTCCTTGCCATTTCTCTCCAGTCACTAATGCTTCATCAACCAATACATCAGCAGTTTTCAAAGCATATTTGTTTACATTCTTTGTTGCTTTGCTTACTGTTTCAGTAGCTTTCTTTACATTCTCAGCATTGATCGTTTCAGCAACTTTATCAGTGACTGTATCGATTGTTTTGTTTACAGTTCCAGAAACAGTATCAACAGTTTCTTTGACAGTGTTCAAAGCGATATCTCTGAATTGCTCTCCGTTGTTCATCAAGTCTTCAAAGATTTCTCCTGAAGCATCAGTGATTTGATCATTGATCGTTACAGCCGTTTTCTTGATAGTCTTGATGCTGTTATTGAAATCAAATTTATTAACTGCTTTGTTTACTTTTTTAGTAGCTTTCTTGCTTACTCTTTTTACTGATTTAGTAGCCATTTTATTTTAGTTTTATTATTTTTTAAATTATTAGTTCTTGCTGATTAATTATGATACAAAGATAAAGTAGAGGAGTTGCAAATGAGTTACAAACTAGTTACAACTCTATAGCATTACTTTTTTACTTTGCCACCCATCAATTCTCCTTGCAATTTTGTCAAATCTTCCCATTTTCCTTTAGCAGCTAAAGCAGCTTGTTTTTTCCAAGTTGTTGGGTTGTGCATTTTGTATCTAGGTCCTGCTGCTGCAAGAATTTCACGCAATGCTTTTACATTGGTTTTAGCCAATTGATCAAACGTTTTGATTCCTGCAGTATTCAAGATTTGAGCAATCTTTGGTCCTACACCTTCGATCATTTTAAGATCATGATTTTTAACTGTAGTTTTTGCTTTGCTCATTACTTTTCTTGCAACAGTTTTAGTTGCCTTTTTAGCAACAGGCTTGCTTGCCTTAACTGCTTTCTTAGCAACAGTCTTAGTTACTTTCTTAACAGCAGGCTTAACCGCTTTAACTGTTCTTTTTTTCGCAGTCGCTTTTGCTTTCTTGACAACAGGCTTTGTTGCTTTAGCAGTATTTTTCTTTACAGATGCTCTTACTTTCTTCGCAACATCATTTGCAGTCTTAGTTACTTTTCTTTTAGTAGCAGTAGCTCTTTTAGAAGCAGCTTCCATAATAGAATCCACAGTAGTTGCTGTAGTTTTTGCTTTTGCTTTAGCATTCTTTTTAGAAACTCTTCGGCCTGGCTTGTCCAAATCCAAAAGTTGTTTGAACCTTACTGTTCCTACATTATATTGTCCTTTCAAGCTTTCCAATGTATCAAGGGTAAACTCTTGTTGAGTACCGAACATTTGAGTTCCTTTTTTCAATACTTTGGCAAATATTTTCTGCCATTGTGCTCCAGTTGCTAAAGTTTCTTCAACAAAGCTGTCAGCAGTTTCGATTGCGCCTTGGTTTAAGTTCGCAGCAGTTTGCTTAACTGTTTCGAATGATTTCTCGATGGTGTTATATTTTGCTTTCTTAGTAGCCATTATAAAATGATTTAGTATAAAATGATTTTTTAATTTCTAATTACGCTGCAAATATAGAATGCCGTAGTTACAGATGAGTTACAATTTTGTAAACAGCTGATTAATAAGGATTTGTGTTTATTCTTAATCGTAAAAAAGAGATTGTCACTGGAAGAGCGTTTAAACTCAAAGCCAATTGTGCTTTTTGAAACTTGGAAAAAAGCCATATAATTGAGTTGGAAAAGTTTAAAACATATGGAAACAGGATGAATGGATACTATTTATTAATTTTGCCATTTTAAAAAACGATTGGAGCAGTAACGAATTAAAGTCTGGAGTCTAAATAGTATTAAATGAATGTAGCTATAATAGGAGGGGGGGCAGCTGGTTTTTTTGGAGCTATTTCTGTTAAAGAACATTTTCCAAATGCGGAAGTCGTCATTTTCGAGAAGTCTCAAAAACTTTTGTCAAAAGTCAAAATCTCCGGAGGAGGAAGATGCAACGTCACGAATGGCTGCTTGTCGATAAGTGAATTGAGTAGAGCCTATCCAAGAGGAGGTAAAAAACTAAAGAAGGTATTTTCTATTTTCAATACCAAGCATACGATGGAGTGGTTCGAATCAAGAGGAGTACCCTTGGTAATTCAAGATGATCAATGTGTCTTTCCGGTATCACAGGATTCGCAGTCCATCATCGATTGCTTTATGCGCGAAGTGGGGAAACTCAATATCAATATAGAAACAGGAAAAGGAATTAAGAAAATAACCCCTTTTGAGAATCAACTCGTTTTAGAATTTATAAAAGAAGAACACGCTCCGTTAAGTTTTGACAAAGTAATTGTAGCAACAGGCGGCAGCCCAAAAAGAAGAGGATTGGAATGGTTAGAAGAATTGAATCATGAAATTGAAGAGCCCGTCCCGTCCTTATTCACCTTCAATATGCCCGATGAGGACATTCGAGAACTAATGGGCATCGTTGTTGAAAAGACTTTGGTCAGCATTCAAGGAACCAAGTTGAAATCAGATGGACCATTATTGATTACACATTGGGGAATGAGTGGCCCTGCAATTTTGAAGCTCTCGGCTTTTGGCGCTAGAACCCTCAGTGAAATGAACTATCAATTCAAAGTTCAAGTCAATTGGGTAAATGAAGGCAATCAAAACGAAGTACTGACCGAACTCAATTCAATCATTTCCGAAAATCCTAAAAAGATATTGGCCAATGTAAAACCCTACGGTCTACCTGTACGCCTTTGGTTGAAGTTGTTAGAAAAATGTGGATTACCGGGTACAAAGAAATGGGAAGAGATCGGCAAAAAAGGATTAAACAAGTTGGTAACCATTTTAACCAACGATGTATACGATGTCCGAGGCAAAACTACCTTCAAAGAAGAGTTTGTAACATGCGGTGGAGTAAGTTTGAAAAGCATTGATTTTAAAACAATGCAAAGCAACGTTGTAAAGAATCTTTACTTCGCAGGAGAAGTCATGGATATTGATGCCATCACCGGTGGATACAATTTTCAATCCGCATGGACTACTGCTTTTATTGCGGGGAAGCTTGGCTGAGAAATGGGGGAACGTAAAGAGGTTTACCACGGATGAAAAAAATGGAGAACACGATTTTTAAGATAAACAAGATAATACTTTATAATCATCCTGCCCATCTTAAACATCTTATAAATCCTGTTCAAACAGAAAGAGGAATGCAGAATCAAGATAAGAGGGATTAAAGGATAAGAAAGATTTGTATTTATAACAATCCTGAAAACCCTAACATCCTGAGAATCCTGATTCAGACAAAAAATGAATCAAAGCATCAAAAAAAACATCCTACCCCTCCAACTTAATATCACTCAAAAAAGCCACCAAATCCCTCAGCTCCCCTTTTGTTAGAATAGATCCAACTGCAGGCATACTAGAAGGCACATCCGTCCGCTTTTTAAAATCACTTTTGGGAATTTCTTTGATCTCTGATTTCCCTTCTTTTATGCGAATTACAGTGTCATCTTCTCCCATATAAAATCCAGCAACCGTTTCTCCATCATTCATTTCCAGTGCAACAACACCATAACCTGAAGCAATCTTTGCAGATGGATTTAATAGCGATTCCAAGATATCTTCTTTGCTCATTCTTGAACCTAGTCCAGTAAGGCTTGGGCCTGCATCTCCACCATATTCCCATATAGCGTGGCAACGAACACACTGTGCAGCTTTGTGATTGTAAAATAAAGAACGACCATTGGCTACTTTTCCTCCATTAAGTACAACATTGAAAGCCGCAAATTCTCCTTGCTTATTGATCTCTGTTTCGTAAGAAGTAAGTTTTGCAAGATGCGTTTCTGCACCGTTGGATTTCATAGCATCCAAAACATCGAGGTGCAATTCCGGTTCCAATTTCCCAGCTGAAAAATCTTCAAATACCTTCAATAAAAGCGCACTGGTCATGGGGGATTTCATTTGACCCAATGACAAAAGTGCAGATTGTTTTTCTTGAAGCGTACCTACAGACATAATTGATTTCAACAACTCCGCTGCTGTACCATCTGCGACATTGGATTGCGGAACCAATTCTAAGGCAACAGATCTAACATCAGAGTCTTTATCTGCTAAACCCAGTTCCAAAGCCTTGTCCATATTTGGAGATTCAATAGCGGACAAAACCTTCAGCATTTGTCCTCTTACACCAGCAGATTTACTGTCTCCAAGCAAAGCCATTAAGGTATTATTGGTTTTGCCCAATTTGAATTTAGAAACTAATTTTCCAGCAGCTATTTGAACTTCTGGATCTTTGTCTGCTAACAATTTTTCTATGATAGGTTCCAGCGCATCTACTACTGGTTTGCTTTCCCTCTTTACTTCTCCACGGTATCTTCCGTCAACCCGATCAGTCATAGATGGCTTTGCCCAGGTCGCTAAAGCAGCCAATGCTTCTGCACGCATTTCTTTTGGTGCATCCTTTTTTAATGTATAGCTCACCAAGTTTTGTAAATGAGCGTTTTCGCCTAAACGTAGATTCGCAGATATTGCACGGCGCAATACAACCGGGTTGATTAACCCTGCTCGATTGGTCAAGTCAGCAAGTGCGGGCAATGCCGCCGGCACAGACAAATCATCATGGATAGCGCGTGCCGCTTCGGCAACAATATATTCATCCTTGTCTTGTAAAAAATCTTTCAATCCTTCGTGCTTCATTCTTCGGAGTGCAATGATCGCAGCGATGCGCGCTGGCTTGGAACCACTTTTAGCCAATTGAACCAAAGGTTCGGCTTCTCCAATTTG
>CALIAG010000541.1 GCA_938041325.1 uncultured Saprospiraceae bacterium
CACATAGGAGGCAGTACTGATGATTTTTTAACACCGAAAATAAATGACCTTTTTTGGTGAAGGTCCTTCATTTTCTTTTCGCTAAAACAATGGAAAATTAATTTTTAAAAAAGTTACCCTTTTCATAGGAGCTAAAGTTAGCTGCTGTTTGATTTTTTATTCTTCTTCTTCAATAATAAAATTTCTGTATCTTTTTAAAAACTCTTCTATTGGATTTTTCGTTGCATATTTTTCCAATTCGTATTTCCAATTGTTAACTGAGGATTTATTATTTATCCAATCGTCAATATTTTTTAAATCAGGGTATCTTTTAGTTACATGTATCTTTAATTCGTTGGAATCTATAGCATAGAAATATCCTAAAATGAAACCTTCTAAATTATTTAAATTTTCTTTCCCAATGATTTCAACAATGCTACTATCAAAATTCGAATTTTCAAAGAGTTTATATATCGATGGTTCCAATTTAGATTGTTCGATTCTATGATATCGTGGACTTTTAATGGCCTCAAATGCTTCTTTTATGCAAAATGATATTTCAGAAGCTACCAATTTATCCTTACTATCAGCAATGAATTTTATGTATTCAAAAACTTCATAAAGTTCGTATCTATAACCAACATTAGAAATTATTGAATTTTTTAATTTGTTCATTTCATGAAGAAATTCACTCAATAAGCGAACAGCCTGTACTTTTTGAAGTTCTGTAATTTCATTTCTTTCAATTATCATCCTGACACCAATTGGAACACCTTCCCCTATTTTTTCAAAGAAGAGAGATTTGTTTTTTAATGACCATTTATCGACTTCTCTGAGTGAATCAATCAACTTCATATTTTTCAATAAATCTAATTTTCTTTTAAAATTATAAATAGCAGCTAACGTATCGAGGCTATCGAGAGTGGTGAGGTACGAGCCATTCTCTGATCAGCCTATGTTATCTCTAGTCTTTTAATAATACCTTCGTCTTTGAATTTGAACGTCATGAACTTTGATTATTTTGTTGAAATCTTCAATCAATAGATCATAGACTAGATTTCTGATTATACAACTTTCATCAACTTTTCTTGCGTTAATTCTTGGTACAGTTTGTTTAGGATTTTTATTATGAATGAATTTATCAAAGTAATATCCTTTCAATATCGATACGCCATCTTTTTTAAAAGTCGAATCCATTCCATCAAACGTACTAAAGGTTATAGAATACTTTGAATTGATTGAACGTTTATATCCATACCATCCATATTGCCTATTAGAGTCATGTAAATAAATGTAGTATTCATGTGGTATATTGTTGTAAAAATCTAATTGTTCAGTAAATGAGGGAAAACATGTTTCCACAATGTCTTTATACGCAATTTCGACTTTCTCAAAAAGAGTTTTTAAATATAATTTTTGTCTTTCTTCAGAGAATTGTGATCCCCTTATTTCTTCTCTTTTAGCACCATGCTTTCTATAGAACTTATTTTTTATCTCATCTAGTGAAATATCAGGTGTTGGTAGATAGTGACTGTCTAGGTTAGATATCCCTTTGTTTAGTAAAATATTTACAATCGTATACAATTCTTCGTAAGGTGGAAAGTCTCCTGTGACATTTAAAGGAGGAATTTCCTCATTTTCTCTGAAAGCAGATTCTACCAATTTGGGAATTAATAACTTTTCTTTTTTTGTTCTTTTAAAGTAGTGTTCAGCTCGAAACTTATATATAATATCTCTGAGTTTTTTTAAGTCAATCGGATAAACCTGATCAAATCTTGGTAATTGGTAGTCGGCAGTTTCTAGTGGATAGCCTAATCTTTTGTGTTTGAAATATAGTATTGCACACAACTTTTCGATTGATATAATATCAGATCCATATTCAAACAATTTCCCTTTTTCTATAATTTTCTTTAGTTGATTAAAGCAACTTTTTTCAACTATTGAATCTTGATCTTTAACCAGCAATGAATGAGATGAACTACTAATTGTTGATCCACCTTTCTTTACTATTGTGTTTTCGTACCATGGAACATTTAAATCTTGGTCAAACTTATCAGTTTTATATTTTCTTTGAGTATTGGGTTCTATTGGGCATAATGAGTATCCATCTCTAATTGTAAAATCATCAGGAATTATTATTCCAATTTCACCTTCGGTTTTAGGATCAAAGTGTTTTTTTATTTTATTAAAATGTGTATCCAAATAATCATTATACTTTACTGAATAATCGATTAATTTAGTTTTTCTGAATTTTTTATAAATTTTGATTTGTGAACTGGATGTACTTTCCAAATAGAAACTAATAGCGCTGCTTCCGATATGATTTTCAAAGAAAAAACTAAGTGATTCATAAAAATCATCATCTTTTAGCTTATCAAGACTAAATGAATGAAAACATATGATATAGTCTCGAATTTTCGAATAATAGAATGATATCTGGTAGTCTAATTCATCATTAGACTTGATTAGTATATTTCTATCATATAGTTCTTGCGGAATGGTTGACTCTAAAGGTAAATTCATTTCCCTTAATGCTAGCTCAACTTCAATCCCCTCTTTCAAATTAAAATGTCTGTATTTTGATTTACTATGTTTGAGAATGGATTTCCCTAACTCACCTAGGAACCTCAATCCAACAGAAATGTTTAATGAAGTTCTATTTAATGTTTCTGTTAAGTATTGTCTAATTAGATCAACATCATTAATTTCACTTGGCAGTTTTTTATTCTTATAAACTTCACTAATTATTCTTAAAAAGAAACCATTTTTCATTTTATCAAGTAAAGACTGAGAAATTTCTCCTTGAAAATTGTATGCTATTTTGTAAGAACTAATTATCACTTCCGATTCATCGTCATTAAAATCCTTAAGAAGGAAGGCAGGGTTTTTAAGTTCTGGTGATATAGAGTGAAATTTGATTAATTCATTATAGGTGTGATTCTTAGTTGCATTTTTAAATAAAAAGCTATTCCATAGTGTTGTTTTACAACTAATAACCAATTTTATATTTGTTAATTCACTTACTGAATAGGCGAGTTCGCTAATTTCATTTTGTGGATTTTGGTATGGAATTTCATCAATTGCATCAATGAAAAGAACAACACTTGCCTTTATGTTTCTTGCAATTGAATCAAGCTTACGAAGTACAAGACTTCTTTCGCTCTTTGTAGAAAAAAATAGATTTAAATCTTTTGAAATTGTATCAATTATAGATTCCGATAAAAGTGTACCATTATAAAAAAAGACAAACTTCTCGTCAATTTGATCGAGTACAAGTGAACACATAGAACAGGATTTTCCGACTCCAGCTTTTCCTACAATCCCAAATACCGAATATTCAGAGTCGAGAAATTCTTGAAATGACTTTCTAAGGTCCTGCCTTTTCAGATGCAAAGACTTAATGAATTTTGCATGTGATGAATTTATGTCACCTGATATTAATTCAAGTCTTTGTTCTACTTGATGTTGACAAAATTCTTTCAGGTTATTACTAGATAGAGAAATAAAATTAGTAAGTGCTTCGTATCTAATTTTTAAATCTTCATCCATGGAAAGGGTACAACCGTTTTTCCAGAAATTGGATTGCTCTGAAATTCTTACTCCATTTAATAGACTTCGAGTAATTGTGTCATAAACTCTACAATCATTACCATTCGTTATTATCGTGAAAGGTGCAATGTTTCCAATAAGTGCCCTAGAATAAGAAATACCTTGATCTATATCTTTGTCTGTAATTTTGTAACTCTCTTTTTTAAGTTCTACTATGAAAAGGTTTTGATCTTGTTTTTTACAAAGAATATCAGACCTACCTCTAATTACTTCTTCCCGTCGACCTAGTCTTATTTTGAAAGACTTTTCAAGTGAAATATCCGATTCTTCAAAACCTAAGTCTTTGATGTATGGTAATAGAATTTTTGATCTAATTTCTTCTTCGTTCATATTTTTTTCTCTTGATTAGAGATAACG
>CALIAG010000542.1 GCA_938041325.1 uncultured Saprospiraceae bacterium
GATCCATTGAAGATGGGATAGGTATCACCATAACTTGGATAGAACAAATCAAAAACCTCTTTTGTAAAATAAAACCATCCTTCTTTGTCAAAATATTTAGCGTGATTTTTTCCCACTTTCATTTGAAATTCGGATTGCCAATCGCTGATGTATTGATGGTATGGTTGCGCTGCAGGAGCGAAGTAATAGGGATCATTATGGCCCATTTCATGAAAATCGACATGTACATGAGGCATCCAATCATGGTATACTTCTAACCGTTGTTGGGATTCTACTTGAGTATGCCAAGCCCAATCTCTATTGAGATCGAACATGTAATGATTCGTTCTTCCTCCAGGCCAAGGTTCGCTATGTTCTCTAGATTCAGGATTGATATTTATGATTGAGTTACTTACCGAACGGTTCCAGTGTGTGTAGCGAGAATATCCGTCCGGATTGATACATGGATCAAGAATGACGACGACATCGTTTAACCAAGACTGCACCTCCTTGTTGTCTTTTTGTGCGAGGGCAAAAAGAGTCGCCATGGATGTTTCAGAAGCAGAAGCTTCGTTGCCATGTACGCCATGACTCAGCCAGACGATTGAGATTGGTTTCCCTGATTTTGGAGCTCCTGGGAGTAAGCCTGTTCGTTTGAGATTGTTGGTTCTTATTTCTTCGAGGTTATTTAAATTTTCTGTTGAAGAAATAATAGTATAGATCAGTGGTCTATCTTCATTTGTTTTACCATACTCCTTATAAATAATATGGTCGCTTTGTTCCGCTACATGTTGAAAATAATCTACCAACAGATGATGTGGTGTAAATTTATCTCCGTGTTCGTATGGTAGAAATTCGGATGGACTTTGAAGCTGTGCATTAAGATTAAAACTCAACGCAGCCAATAGAATAGTTAGGTTTAGAATCGTTGTATTTCTCATTTCAGGATAAGTTAAGCATTGAAATTTATCCTTCCACAACTCCAAGCTGAGTTTAAAACCTGAAACTATGTAAGTATTCAAAAGTACCTAAAAGAAAAGAGAAATAAAATTTGAGCTGAAGCTTTTCTGGTTTAACGTAAGCTGGTAATTACAAAAGCACCAGAAACATTATTCCTGGTGCTTTTAAAGACTATAAAGATGTAGCTATTTTAGAATACAGCTTCTGCAATTCTTTTGATTGTATCAGGATCGCCCATCGTATAATAATGCAAGCAAGGTACTCCTGATTTTTTCAATTCTTTGGATTGGTGAATGCACCACTCAATACCCACTTCTTTCACCGCTGCGCTATTTTTCGCGCCCATTACTGCTTTTACCAATTCTTCTGGTAAGTCAATATAAAACATTCTGGCCAAGGAGTTCAGCTGATACTTTTTGGTAATAGGTTTAAGACCTGGTACAATAGGAACATCTATCCCTACCGCTCTGCATTGTTTGACATAATTAAAATAATGTTTATTCTCAAAAAACATTTGGGTTACGATATAATTTCCACCTTCGTCAATTTTCTTTTTGGTAAAATTAAGATCCGTTTCGAAGCTCGGTGATTCGAAATGTTTTTCTGGATATCCGGCAACGCCTATACAAAAATCTGTCTTTGCACCATTCTCAATCAAAGTATCCAAATAGTTACCATTGTTCATAGAATGAACCTGAGCGACTAGGTCAGATGCAAAATTATGTCCCTCTGGTTCAGGAATAAACTTCCCATCAAACTTTCGGGCATCTCCTCTCAATGCAAGGACATTTTGGATATTTAGGAAATTCAGGTCTATTAGTACATTTTCTGTATCCTCTTTGGTAAATCCTCCACAAATCAAATGGGGAACGGCATCTACACCATATCTATGCATGATCGATGCGCAAATACCAACTGTTCCAGGACGTTTTCTGATGGCCGTCTTTTCGTAATATCCGCTATCTTGCTTCTTATAGATGTACTCTTCTCTGTGATAGGTAACATCAATAAATGGCGGTTTAAATTCCATTAAAGGATCCAGCGTATCAAAAATAGCTTGCATTCCACCTCCTTTTAGGGGAGGAAGTACCTCAAAAGAAATTAAAGTCTCGCCATTGGCTTTTTCAAAATAATCAACAACCTTCATAAATTAAGTTTGAATTGCTCGTTTAGAACGTTTGCTCAGTTAGGGGTTAAGCTTTGTCGAATGACAAATAATTTGGACCACAAAGGTAGGGAATTCACCTATCAAAAACCAAATATAAATTTATAAGGAGAATTGGAGGCAATTGTTGCAATTCTGGGTGAGTTTATTGTCATTTTACCTTATAAAGTAAACTTAGATCGCCTCATGGATATTCTTGAATCAAACCAAACTGCCATAAGTGAAACCTGAAGTGCATAAAATGGAATAATTCTAAATTCTCAAAGCTCATCTCCCCCATGAAGGAAGCATACGGTACATGTTCTTTGTTGGAATCCCAAAAATCATAAAATCGTTGAATTGCTTCTGGCAATTTTGAAATAGCCTCTTTCAAAGAATCATACTTCAATGGTGGTAGGTCTGCTTTAGTTTTATCACTTGGATAATGTTTTAAAACAGCGCCTTTCTCAATAAATTTCTGGAAGCCTAATTGCTTTTTATTGGGTGGATTTTCTCTGTCTCCTTCATGTTTTTTTGCTGTGGCTTTGATCGTCCAAGTCAAATGCTCTACCATATGTTGCGGTGTCATTAAACCAAAGTTTGCTTCCTTTTCTGAATCGAGATTTTCTAAAATCCCATGCAGCTCTTTTAGAAGAAATTCCTTTTTGTTGATAGAAGTCATAGTTAGGTAATTGAAAAACAAAGAGTAATCTCAAAAGAAGGGTCTATTAACTTTTAAGGTAGTTAATGAACAAACTAAAGGAGGTAAGAAAGGCCTGGACAAATGAAATTGAATTATAGTTCTCTGCTGATTTATTACTTTTTCTTCTTGTCTTTATTCTTATAGTCACCTCTTTTCCAGGCGTCAAAGAATTTTTTCCAAGCCAATGGGTTGAAAATATTCATTGGTGGAGTTTGTCCAACATAGTAATTACTCGCTGCTTGTCTTCTCATATAGAAATCTGCAGATTCATTGGCATCAACAGAAACCAAAGAAAAGCCTCTGTCTAGGACATCTTGTGCAAGGTTTTCTGTAGCGCGTTCTTGCATTTGCTCGGAAACATCCATCGCCAAAAACTCAAGTTTGAAGTGATCTCGACTTGGCCATGGGAAAACGACTGTTTCTGGTAGATTAATGGTATCCTGAGACATTAATTGGACCAGAGAGTACCTGCTATCGGTTAAACTATCCGGTATTATTATATTTACAGTGCGGTAACCTACAGTAGAGAATACAATTTCATCTCCTTTTTCGACTACAATTGTGAAAAATCCTTTCAAATCAGTGTAAGTTCCTCTTGCTTTATCCTTAACAAGGATATTTGTATACGGGATTGGATAAAGGTTTTCATCACTTCCGTCCAGAACCATTCCTGAAAACTGGATCAAATTGGAATCCGGAGTTTCTTGTCCGAATACATTCAGACTCAGTGTAAACAGTAAAATGAATAAAGATCCTCGTAACAAATGCTTAAACATATTTTTATATTTAAAACGGAAGTTTCTCCCAGAATTCTTGAATGGATGAGAGCCATCTATCCTATACAATTATCTACAAAATACAAAGAAGAAAGTTCAATCGGAAATTTCGTTCTGACTAAAGACATTCTTGTCTTTTAACTTTCCTTCCCCCTAGATATAACGATCTTTTGGAAAGAAAGTCTGTACTTAGGATACTAAAAAAGCGTTAAAGGTTGTATGTGCGACTAGAAAAAGTTGGCTATAAACAGGATTAAACAAACTCGTTTCAAAATAAAATCCAAGGTTTAATTTATTTTAAAGCCAAAGCGAGTACTTCATCCATTTCCTTAACAAAATGGAATTTTAGTCCTTTGATATAATTCTGTTCAATCTCATTAATGTGCTTTTCATTGTCCTTGCACAAGATAATCTCTTTGATTCCGGCTCTTTTCGCAGCTAAGATTTTCTCTTTGATTCCACCTACTGGTAAGACTTTTCCACGAAGAGTGATCTCTCCTGTCATAGCCAAATAAGGTTTTAATCTTTTTTTCTTGAATACTGAAGCCAAGGAAGAAAGCATGGTGATTCCAGCAGATGGACCATCTTTAGGAATGGCTCCTTCGGGTACGTGAATATGGACATCATTTTCTTCAAACATTTCAGATGTAAGTCCAAATCGTTCACTATTTGCTTTCAAATAACTCAATGCAGTAGTTGCTGATTCTTTCATGACATCCCCAAGATTCCCTGTAAGGGTCAACTTACCTTTGCCTTTGTTCAAACTTGCTTCTATAAAAAGAATATCACCTCCAACGCTTGTCCATGCCAATCCAACTGCAACTCCTGGTGCATTCACTTCTTGATAAAGATCTTTAGAAAAAGAAGCCGGCCCTAACATCTTTTTTAAATCCTCAATTTGGACATTAACATCATAGGCATCTTCCATCGCTACATTTTTCGCAATGCTTCGCATGACGCTTGCGATTTGACGGCTGAGATTTCTTACGCCAGATTCACGGGTATAAGATTGAATAATTTCTTTTAAAACTTTTGGAGATAATTTTACATGTTTTGCTTGCAAGCCATGTTCCTTTCTTTGTTCTGAAATAAGATGTTGCTTAGCAATTTCGATTTTCTCTTCAACAGAATAACCGCTTATTTCTATAATTTCCATTCTATCCAGAAGTGCTGGTTGAATCGTCGACAAAGAATTAGCCGTAGCAATAAATAAGACCTTAGAAAGATCGTATTCTATATCTAAGTAATTATCATGGAATGTTCCATTTTGTTCTGGATCCAATACTTCCAACAAAGCAGAAGACGGGTCGCCTCTATGATTCGATCCTACTTTATCTATTTCATCTAAAATAAATACTGGGTTAGAAGATTTCGCTTTCTTCAACGATTGCAAAACTCGGCCCGGCATTGCTCCAATATATGTTTTCCTGTGGCCACGGATTTCGGATTCATCTGACAATCCTCCAAGCGACATTCGAATAAATTTTCTTTCTAATGCCCTGGCAATAGATTTCCCTAGTGAGGTTTTTCCAACACCTGGAGGTCCGACCAAACAAAGTATTGGAGCTTTCATATCTCCTTTTAATTTCAGTACAGCTAAGTGTTCTAAAATTCTTTCTTTCACTTTCGCTAAGCCGAAGTGATCCTTGTCTAATACTTTTTTGACTGCCTTCAGGTCAAAATTATCCTCTGTAAATTCTTCCCAAGGAAGATCAAGCATCAATTCCAAATAGTTCATTTGTACAGAATACTCTGCAACCTGAGGATTGATTCGTTTAAGTTTATTTAATTCTCTGTCGAAAGATTCTTTAACTTCTTTTGCCCACTTCTTTTCCTTTCCGCGAGCCAAAAGTTTTATGACTTCTTCTTCTTGTGGATTTTGACCTAATTCCTCTTGAATAGTTTTCAACTGCTGATTAAGAAAATAATCTTTTTGTTGCTTTTCTATATCACCTCGTACTTTGTTTTCGATGCGATCTTTTATTTCAAGTAATTGTAGTTCGCCATCAATGTGTCCTAGAACTGTATTGGCTTTTTCTTCAATAGAATTGAGTTTTAATATTTCTTGTTTAATGGCAACCTTTACTCCTAAATTGGAAGATATAAAATTGAGTAAAAAAGAATCCTTATTGATGTTTTTCAACATCACAATAGCCTCTGATGGAATCTGAGGAGACAATTCTATTATTTGCTTTGCTTTGTCTTTTATGCTTGCAATCACTGCTTGGAATTCCAAAGACTCTTTGGCTTTTATATCCACCAAAAAGTGAACCTTCGCCTCCATGTAGGGATCGACTGTCAACATATCCACCAAACGGAAACGTGCTACGCCTCTTAAAATGGCAGTGGCTGTACCATCCGGCATTTTGAGCAGTTTGATAATTTGTGCAACAGTACCTACGGGATATAAATCTTCTACGGTAGGGTTCTCAACTTTGCTATTTTTTTGAGAAAGAACAGCAATTTTTCGATTACTGGTATACGCTTTATTAATGGCTTTAATAGACTTATCTCTTCCTACGGTAATAGGAATAATAATCCCAGGGAATAATACGGTATTCTTTAATGCCAGAACAGGCAGTATTTCGGGAATGCTATCTTCTTTTTCATTTGCTTCTTCCTCGTCTTCATCTATAGAGAATAACGGCATAAATTCCGTTTCATCATTGCTCATTCCTCGAGGAAAGAAAAAATCTTCAAACATGCTCATATCTTGCTTCTTCTTTTATTCCTAGAATTCCAACAATATTTGTGGTTTCGATAATTTTCGAAACCCGATTGGAATCAGGATTGGTTTAGTTGGAAGCTTGATTTTTAATCAAGCTATCTGGGATTGCTATCCATCCCAATTCAAGAGTTTAACCTAAATGGTTCAGGCCCTTTTACCAACGTTTATTTACTGTAAATCGAAGCTATTTCATATTTAAGTACTTAGTGCTTCTAATACAATAGAGTAAATAATCAATTTGTCAATTTGTCAGTAATCCTTAAAATTACCTGTCCATTAAAGTTGGACCAATATTGTGCCACCCACATATGACTGTAAATATTGCACAAATTCTAACGAAAATTATTGAAAATCCGGCCAATTCGGCAGAATTAGGAGATCAGACTTATTAATACGTTTTACAAAAAAGGAGCTTGGCTTTGAATCAATCCAATAAAGCTACCCTTTAACTATTAAAAGTTTTAAGGAGGCAAAACTTAAATTCGGCCCTCTTAAAACTTTTGATTTGCACTTAATAATGCGATTGGATTAGACCTACTCATTCATCAAATACGATTGACTACTTAGCTGCTGCTGTTGCTGCAGACTTGGATTTACGGGCAGCCTTTTTGGTTGACTCCGTCTCCGTTGCTGCTTCGACTTCTTCTTCTATTATCTCGTCCTTTTCTACTTTCAAATTGTCAATAATAAAAACTTGACGTTGTGGAGTATTTTTCCCCATGTAATAAGAAAGTACCTTATCTATATTTGTTTCATCGTTTAAAATGACGGGTTCCAACTTGATATCTTCTCCGATAAAAGCCCCGAATTCATTTGGCGAAATCTCTCCTAATCCTTTGAACCTTGTAATTTCAGGTTTTCCTCTCAACTTTTTGGAAGCTTCTAATTTTTCCTCTTGAGAATAACAATAGTAGGTATCTTTTTTATCCCGAACTCTAAACAAAGGGGTTTCTAAAATAAACAGATGTCCATTCCGAACTAAATCTGGAAAAAATTGCAAAAAGAAAGTAAGCAATAACAATCGAATGTGCATTCCATCGACATCCGCATCTGTTGCAATGACCACCCTATTGTATCTCAAATCATCAAGACTGTCTTCAATATTCAGAGCATGTTGCAAGAGATTAAATTCTTCGTTTTCGTAAACTACTTTTTTTGTTAGGCTATATACATTTAGCGGTTTACCTCGCAAACTGAATACTGCTTGAGTTTGGACGTCTCTTGCTTTTGTTATTGAACCACTCGCAGAATCTCCCTCTGTTATAAAAACAGTCGTTCGAGCTTTGTCTTCTTCTTTTGTTTTTTTATCGTTTAAATGTTTTCTACAATCTCTCAACTTCTTATTATGCAGGTTTGCTTTTTTAGCTCTTTGGTTGGCTAAAGTTTTGATGCCTGCAATTTCTTTTCGCTCTCGTTCTGATTGTAAAATTCTTTTTTGAAGCGATTGAGCAACTTCAGGATTTTGATGTAAAAATGGATCAAGAGATTTTGAAACAAAATCATTTATAAATGAACGAACGGTCTGTCCCTCTGGTGCAATATGAGTAGACCCTAGCTTGGTTTTTGTTTGAGATTCAAAAACGGGTTCTTCTACTCTTACACTGATTGCTGCAACGATAGAAGCGCGAATATCTTTGGCATCATATTGCTTTTTAAAAAAGCCTCTCAAACAATTTACAATTGCTTCGCGAAATGCGGTCAAATGCGTTCCTCCTTGCGTGGTATTTTGCCCATTTACAAAAGAGTAATATTGCTCTCCGTATTGTTGACCATGAGACATAGCCAATTCTATATCCTCTCCAAGGAGGTGAATAATTGGGTATCTTAATTGTTCTGTACCTGTTTTCTTTTCAAGCAGGTCCTTCAAACCATTCCGGCTATATAGTTGCTTGCCGTTAAAGTTTATTTTTAGCCCTGCATTTAGGTACGCGTAGTTCCATAGCTGATTTTCGATAAATTCATTTCTGAATTTATATTTTTTAAAAATGCTCAAATCAGGTTTAAAAACTACCCTTGTTCCGTTTGTTTCTTTTGTTTTTGCGATGTTCTGATTTTTGGTCAAGACTCCTCTTTCAAAATGGGCGACTTTGGTTTTGCCATCTCGAATCGCCTGTACCATAAAATTATCAGAAAGGGCATTTACAGCTTTGGTACCAACTCCATTCAGACCTACTGATTTTTTGAAAGCCTTGGAGTCATACTTACCTCCTGTATTGATTTTTGAAACACAATCAATCACCTTACCTAATGGTATTCCTCTTCCAAAATCTCGGATTTCAACTTCTCCATCTGCCACTTCGATAACGATATTCTTTCCAAACCCCATTACATATTCGTCAATGGCATTATCGAAAACCTCTTTGATTAATATGTATATTCCATCATCTGGCATTGTCCCATCTCCTAACTTGCCGATATACATCCCTGGTCGCATACGTATGTGTTCGCGCCAATCCAGAGATCTAATATTCGCTTCCGTATAATTTGCCATAATTGAATTATTATTTATAGTGTTTCCAATAGTATTTTTTCAAATGATAAGTTCCGTTAAAAGGGAATCTTGTCATTTACAGCTTGCGAAAGATTTATACTTTGTTAATCCTTCTTTACTACTAAAGGGATTAAAACGGTGAGTAAGTACTCAAGTAAGTTGGACAAATTGAATTTTAATGTTGTAGGCTTACTATCTAACGCAGTGACAAAAATACAAATTTTACCATCCAATTAAAAATGATTTAATATGAATTACTTGATGACAATCAGCCACAAAAGTAATTCATAGATATTCTATAAGTTTGATATTGAAACTATTGGATGGAAAAGGCAGCGCTTAGAGCTAGAGTGGTTTTAGTTCTATTTTATTAAGGAATAAATAGCTCGGAAGAAAAATCTAATCCCTCGAATCTACAATACAGCAAGGTAACTTCCTTTTTGCAATCCTCTAACCTCGTTAATAAGATCTAAGTTTACATTATTTCCAGAAAAATCGATTGCTGACTTACGATCATCCCAAATTTCTATTTTCATTTCTTTCGCAAAAACCTTTGCTAAATCGCCAAGGTTTTTAGCATATCGTTTGCTTTTGCCTAAGGCAAGGAAAAGATCAATAACGGCTAAACGTATAATCTCATACTTATCTATCGTCATTAACATTTGAAGAAGGTTTTTGCCTTTATAGGTTTTCCCAACTTCTACCATCTTTGATTTCAATTCTTCAACGGAATACCCCAACACCTTTGCACGATAGTTCCACCAAGAGTTTGCTTTTCCATAGACTTTCTCAAATGATTTCATATGTTGTCGTTCTGCAGATTTTTGGCAAGAGACCAAGCCCATCACCTTTGTCAGTTCAACTACCGCCAAGACTTGTTCCTTAGTCAATAAATCATCATTTACAACAGGATTTTCAAAAGACATCAACCATTTCGCGTACTTTTGCTTAACCTTGCTTTCAGAATTTAGTGTAATCATTCTGGCCAATTCAAGAGATAAGTAGTAATCCGTCGATTTAGTTGTTACCGATTCTTTTTTTGCAAAATCCTTCAATAGGATCGGTTGACGAATATCATCGCTAAATGCATAAAAATCTGTAAGCCATTTTGACAAATGACTCTTATATTTATGAGGGGCGAGTTCTAGCGCATCGTGAAGCTGAGCAGCTCGAACTACTTGCGTTCCTTTTTTGCTAATTAATATTTGAATATTCATCTTGTAATAATTTTGGTGAAATAAGCTTTCGAACACTTTATGTTCACTATTTGATTGCAAAGTATAAACAATATACGACATTAACAAACATTTTGTTTTATAATTAGTTGTATTTTTTCATTTTTGTTTTAAAAACAGGTGTTTTATGCCCTTTTTGTTTAAAAAGATCGATATCTCCTCTTTGGTATTATTTCGAATTGTTTTTGGAATTTTGGCCTTGATTGATATTGCTTCTACTTTTTTCTACAAACATCTTTTCAAAAATGCCTTTGATTCAACTGGCTTTCAATTCCATTACTATGGATTTGAATGGGTTGTTCCCTTTCCAGAACCATTGATGTCGATTTTCTTCATAATTCTGATGATGGCAGCGATTAACATCACGCTTGGTTACCGATACAAAATGAGTGCGCTCATTTTTGCACTCGGATTTACCTATACCTTTTTTTTAGAAAAAGCATTTTACCTCAACCATGGCTATCTGGTTTGTTGGATTTCATTTCTAATTATTTTTTTTCCAGCTAATCGCAATTACGCTTTGGATGTAAAAAGAGGCGCAGTTTCTTCTTTGAATAAAATTTCTTACTGGCCTATATTTATTTTGCAGTTTATGATGGGAGTTGTTTACTTCTTTGGAGGGATTGCAAAAATCAACCAGGATTGGTTGGCGGCATATCCATTGAAACTTTGGCTGAAGACCAAGCAAAACATGTTTCTTCTTGGCCCTATTTGGGAAAAAGACATTACGGCATATATAATGAGTTATGGAGGTCTTGCTCTGGATTTATTCGTGGTATTTTTTCTTTTGGGAAAAAGGACCCGAAACATTGCATTACTATTTATCCTATTTTTTCATATAACCAATATCATCCTTTTTCAAATTGGAATATTCCCGTTCCTTTCTGTGTTATTGACCTTACTTTATTGGCCAGCCGATGGTCCGAAAAAATTCAGAAAAAACCTGACAGAAAAACTCCGCTTCCTACAGCCTATTTTAGCAAAGGTAGATTCCCTTTTTATTCCTCCGAATCTGGAAAATCAAATTCAAAAAGAAGAAAGTCCATTTCTAAAAAATACAATCACTGTCTTAATCGGAGTTCTTTGCCTCATTCATGTCCTTTTACCTTTAAGGCATCACTTATTTGACAGTGAGGTGGCATGGTCAGAAGAAGGACATCGATATTCTTGGAGAATGATGTTAAGGTCTAAAAATGGCTACGGAACCTTCAAAGTAATCAGCGATATTTCAGAAAAGCCATTGAAGATCAAACCTGCAGACTTTTTATCAAAAAGGCAAAATAGAAAGATGTACACACATCCAGATATGATTCTAGAATTTGCACACTACTTGGAAGATTTGGAAATAGAAAAAGGAGCGAAAGAGGTGCAAGTATTTGCGGATATTAAAACAAAGCTTAACGGCAGAAAGCATCAAACTTTTATTGATCCAACAGTTGACCTCACAAAGATCAAATGGAGTTTTCTTACGGAGTCTCAATGGATTGTACCTTTTGAAAACACCCCTAAACGCTAGTATAGATTAGACATTAGATGATCTAAAAGTCTATATAGTTTACTTTCAACTTAGTATTTATTAGGTGAAACATTTTTCCCGTCCTTGACCAATCCTGTTGGATTCGGTACTGGAACAACCTTTTCTCTTCTTTGGAAGGTAGGAAAAGAAGCACTACCATAATGAGAATATCTAGTATCCGAAACTAGAGGAAAAGTGTACGTTTTCATAAACTCTTCAAAGAAGGTAGTTAGATATCTAAGATCAACATTTTTAGAATTCGGCTTGAGGTAGTAAGCGATATGCTTAATCGAACCATCTTTTTCCCAAAAAATATTTAACCAACATTTCAGGCCTTTTAAGTCAAATTTATTGACTTCCGCAAAAGACTCCATTTGCATCAATAAACCCAGCCACTTATCATAAGCTACATCCATATTATTCTCGCAAGCGGATAATAACATAACTTGATAATCAAGGTTAAGTTCCTCAAATTGACCTTCATTCTCCCCTATCAAAAACACAGAAGGGAGCAAGCTATCTAATCCGTTAATCCCTGAGGAGTAATCAGAAGCTTGAACTTGAAAGTTTCCTAAAATTAGGGATAGACAGACAATAAAATATGATAGTGATGCTCGCATGGCTCAACCAATTTATGCTTAAATTAAAAAAATGTTAAATATTTCAAGATTACTCGAAATACCTCGTCAAAGACTTGTTCTTCGGGGTTGTGCGACTTTGATGGTTAAACTTTTGTATATCCGGTTTTCCTCTCTTCTCTCGGAATGTTAGCATAGGAAGGTAAATATTCATTCGTTTTTAAGCGACTATTGTTTCATCAATGAATGAATATAGTTACTAAGATAACGAAAAAATAAGCTTGCGGATTGTTTTTATGAATTTTTAGCCAAATCTGCATAAAAAAAATTAGATCAGCATTCGATCTAATAAAAATGAATGTTCATATTTGCTTGTTTACATTAAAAAGGTCTAGTGACTAATTTTAATTGAAATTACAAAATGAAGTCGTTTAAAAAAGAGCAGATGAGTTAATTTTAATCCATTGACTATCAACACTTCAGCTAATTTTGTTTTCCGTAGCTTTGGCCACGGAAAACAAGTGGGGCTTCAACTTGAAAATTAAACAGCTACAATTGGTCTCAAGCTCTATTTTTGAACAACTTCAATCCAAAATTATTAAAATGAAAATATCCCCTCTCTTTTGTGCACTTTTTCTAATTTTCTCCGTTTATTCCTGTGTTGAAAATAATACAAACACAATGACTGAAAAGACAAATACCGAATCTAACCAAGATACAGTAGAACAACAGCTACCCGGAATCACTGATTTACCTACCTCTTCAAAAGAACTTGAAAAATTAATCGCTGAATCCAAAGGTGATTTCAAATATTCAATCGAAGACTTTTTTAGAAACCCTGAAAAAAGCCGTTATCAGCTTTCACCCGACGGAGAATACTTTTCCTATATGGGGCCTTATGAAAGAAGGCAAAATATCTTTATCCAAAAAATTGGCGAAGAAAAAGCTACAAGAATTACCAGCGAAACTGACCGAGATATTTCCGGTTACTTTTGGGCCAACAACAATCGAATTCTTTTTATTAAAGATAGTGGAGGAGACGAGAATTTCCAGCTTTACGCAGTGGATAAGGATGGTAAAAATGCTATAGACCTGACTCCTTTCGAAAAGGTAAGAATTCAGATCATAGATCAATTAGAAGATATTGAAGATGAGATAATTATCGGGATGAATAATAACAATCCTCAGCTCTTCGATCCTTATCGCGTAAATATCGAATCCGGTAAAATTCAACAAATCGCTGAAAATAACAATCCAGCTGAGCCCATTGATGGCTACTTAACTGATCATAACGGCAAACTTCGTATCGCAACCAAAATAAAAGACGGTACCAACGCTGTACTTATGTACCGGGAAAACGAGAACGAAGATTTCAAAGAAGTCCTAACGACAGATTTTAGAGTTACCGTACAACCTTTGTTTTTTGATTTTGACAATAAAAATATAGTTTACGCTACCTCCAATATGAACAGAGACAAAAACGTCATTGTCAAAATGGATATGCGAACAGGAGAAGAAGTCGGTGACGTTTTATTTAGTCATCCTGATGTTGATGTCAATAGTTTAAACTATTCCAGAAAGAGAAAAGTGCTGACCAGTATTCCTTATACGACTGCAAAAAAACAAAATCATTTTCTTGACAAAGAGATTGAAGATATTTACAAACGGTTGGAAAAAGATCTTGGCGGATATGAAATATTTATCACCAGCACAAACAAGGCTGAGGACAAATTCATGATCCGCACATACAGTGACCGTTCCCTCGGGGCTTATTATACTTATGACATTCAAGACGACAAGCTAACAAAGATTGCAGAGGTTAGTCCTTGGATAGATGAAGAAGATATGGCTGTAATGCAACCGGTGCAATACAAGTCCAGAGACGGCAAAACCATCAATGGTTATTTGACGCTCCCCAATGTTGCCAATCAAAAAAACCTTCCAGTCATCATTAATCCACATGGCGGGCCTTGGGCAAGAGACAATTGGGGATTCAATCCGGAGATTCAATTGTTTGCTAGTAGAGGCTATGCCGTTCTTCAAATGAATTTTAGAGGCAGTGTTGGATATGGTCGTGATTTCTGGGAAAGCAGTTTCAAGCAATGGGGTAAAACCATGCAAGACGATATAACGGATGGCGTAGAATGGTTGATAGATCAAGATATTGCTGATTCGGAAAGAATTGCAATTTATGGTGGAAGCTACGGAGGTTATGCAACTTTAGCAGGCGTTACTTTTACACCCGATCTTTATAAATGTGCAATTGATTACGTAGGTGTTTCCAACTTATTTACGTTTATGAATACCATTCCTCCTTATTGGAAGCCGTACTTAGAGATGATGCATACAATGGTAGGAAACCCCGAGGCTGATAGTGTTCAGATGGCGGCAGCTTCCCCAGCATTGCATACCGATAAAATAAAAGCTCCGCTTTTTGTCATTCAAGGTGCAAATGATCCAAGAGTGAATATTGATGAAGCAGATCAAATTGTGACCAGTTTGAGAGCACGAGGGATTGAAGTTCCTTATTTGGTCAAATACGATGAAGGCCATGGATTCCGAAATGAAGAAAATCGCTTTGAAGCTTACAAGGCTATGGTGGGATTTTTTCACAAACATCTTCAACCAGACCTTAAAGATTAGATATTTATACAAGAAAAATTAAGTTGCAATGGCAAAAGTTGAAAGATACTTTTGCCATTTTTTTTTATAATTCACAGACTGAAAAGCAATTTATTTTGTCTTAAGTAAATCATACTTTGTAAAATCATCCCTTGAAAGGAAAAATTCTATAATTTTAGGTAAGTCTTTGCGTTTTAAATGCAAGTTAAAGCCCTGTGCTTTTTTGCGCACCTGAGAAATCCCCGCATTTTCAAATTAAAATGAAATCATGGATATCAATAAATCAGTTTTATTTTGTGTCTTTTTTTTGACTCTGACTTTTAATGGAAAAGCGCAATACGAAGCATCTCCAACACAAATCACCTGGGGCCAAGAATTAAAACAACCCTCTTCTACGATTCTCTCTAAGATTATCGGTAGTGATAATGAAGGTTTTTATACGCTTAGAAACTATACCGCTGAGCGAACAATCGGTGGAACCCACAACATCTTTTTGGAATATTACAATAAAAAGATGGATCTCAAAAAGGCCCAAAAAATAGATACGCGTTTTAAAGGCAAAGACCGTGATCTCGAGGATGTCATCAAATTAGGAAATCAACTTTGGCTCTTGACTTCTTTTAATAATGAAGCCAAAAAGAAGAATTACCTTTTTGCGCAAAGCATTACTTTAAAAACCTTAAGTCTTAAAAAGAACATTACCAAGATTGGTGAAATAGATACCAAAAATAGAAACAAAGAAGGATTCTTTGCCCACCATATTTCGAGAGATAGCAATACCATTTTAATTTACAATGGCTTGCCTTATAAGAAAGGAGAACCTGAACAATTTTCGCTAAACGTTTTTGACAATCAATTCAATCCGAAATGGCAGAAAGATGTGGTCATGCCCTACCGCGATGATCTATTCGCAGTGAAAGAATACAAAGTGGATAATAATGGGAATGTGCATTTGCTCGGAAAGCAGTATTTAGATAAAAACCGAGGACGTGGAAAATTGAATTACCAATACGTCATCATCACTTACAAAGGAGATGGGTCAAAACCTTCTCAATATAAAATAAAATTGGATGACAAATTCATCACGGACTTCACTTTTGAAATTGCGAATGACAACACTTTAATTTGCTCTGGTTTTTATTCAGAATTGGGTATTGGTTCTATTGGAGGAACTTACTTTTTCAAAATTGATCCAGATTCTAAAAAGGTATACGCTAAAAATTTCAAGAAATTCGATTTTGATTTTCTGACCGAACACCTTACTGATAGACGAAAAGAAAAATTGATAGAAGCTGAAAAAGAAGGTGAAACCAATCGCAGCGCCGAGCTGCCAGAATATGCTTTGGATCACATCATTCTTAGAAATGATGGTGGCGCACTTTTAGTTGCGGAACGCTATTTTGTTTACGAAAGAAACAACACCTTCAACGATCCATACTACGGAGGATTCAATAGTTTCAACAACAATCGATTCAATAACCGCATTACCAATTATTATTACCATTACGAGGACATCATCATTGTCAACATTGATCCAAAAGGCAATATCCAATGGACTTCCAGAATTCCAAAACGGCAAGTCTCTACCAATGACGGAGGCTATCTTTCTTCCTATGCGATGTCTATTGCAAAAGATAAAATCTATTTTGTTTACAACGACAATGCAAAAAACCTAGATCCAAACATCAAACGAAAGGACAAATTGTATAGCTATAATGGCAGTCGATCGGTCGTTACATTGGCTCAGTTGAATACTTCGGGAGACTTAAAATATTTTCCATTGTTCAGTAGCAGACAAGCAGATGTGTCCACTCGGCCAAAAGTGTGCAAACAAACTGGAAAGAATGAAATGGTTATTTATGGAGAACGGGGGCAAAAGTATAAATTTGCGAAAGTGGAATTTCAATAATTTTTAACCCAAAGAAGTTTCTATTTCTTTAAAAAAGAATGGGAAACCTCCTTTTACACAGCTTGCATCCAAAACATGACGAATATTGCCATTTTTGCTTCCGGAACTGGGTCAAACGCCAGAAAAATCATCGATTACTTCGAAGGGAGTGAAAATGTGAAAATCCGACTAATCGTTTCAAATAAACAGACTGCCAAGGTTTTAGATATAGCAAAAGAAAAAGATATCCCTTCTTTGGTCATAAATCGGACTGAATTTTACCAATCTGAAAACATTTTAGAAAAATTTTCCATATATGAGGTAAATTTCGTGGTATTGGCGGGCTTTTTGTTACTTATACCAGAATATCTTGTAACTGCGTTTCCACAGAGGATGATCAATATTCATCCAGCTTTATTGCCCAAATATGGTGGAAAAGGAATGTTCGGAATGAATGTTCATAAAGCAGTTTACGAAGCCCAGGAAAAAACATCCGGGATTACCATACACTATGTGAATAACGCTTACGACGAAGGAGGCATAATTTTTCAGACGGAATGTGAGCTCAAGGAGCAAGACCAGCCAGAAGATATTGCCAGAAAAGTTCAGGCACTTGAACACCATTATTTTCCTAAAGTAATTGAACAACTTGTCCTTCAAAAGGATTATTCAAGTTGAAGCTAAAAACTTAGATGCTTCAACTTACAGATCAAAAAACAATTGGTAATTATGAAGTATCTAATTTGCATTCTCTCTCTTCTTTTTGCTTTCAATCTTTCCGCCCAAGATTTAAGTGCTAAAAAGCATGTCAAACTTGCAGAAGAGTATTTGAAGAAAGGAAAGTACATCGACGCAGGCGATCATTTCAAATTGGCTTACAAACAAAAGCCTAATAAAAAAGACAATCTATACAAAGCTGCAGAAGCTTATTTCGAAGGCAAAGATTATCATAAATCTGAAATCGCTTATCGACAAATGAAAAAGGAATTCGATGAATTTCCTGGTTCTGAATTAATGTATGCTAGATGCTTGAAACAGCAAGGACATTACGAAGAAGCCAAAGAGTCTTTTTCGAAATTTATAAGAAAATACAAAGAAGCAGATAAACCTCTTTTTAGTAAAATTGTAAAAATAGAAATCGCTGGATGTGATTTAGCGATCAATGATGGTGTAGATGGAAGTGACAGTGAACTCTCTATGCAATATGTAAGCGATAACATCAATAGCTCAAACGATGACTTCGCACCGATTCCATTTTCTGATGATATTTTATACTTTTCAACAGTTAGCGATAATAACTCAAAGATCATGCGTTCTCAAAAAACTCAAGGAGAATGGATGAGTCCCGTTAGTCCGGATTTCCCAACTATGCCCGAGGGCCATGTTGCAAATGGAAGTTTTTCTCCAGATGGAAAACGCTTCTATTTTACAGTTTGTGAAACAAGCAATAAATGGAAAGGCTTGGACTCCAATTGTGATTTGCATGTAATGATTCATACCAATGGAAAGTGGGCTGCGCCAACTGCTTTGAGGACTTATTTGAAAATGGATGGAAGTACAGCAACACATCCTTACGTAACACATGCAGACGGAAAAGAAATTTTATACTTCTCCTCCAACAGAAGTGATGGAAAAGGCGGAATGGACATTTGGTATACAACAAGAAAATTATCTTCGGATGACTTCGATTTTGATTTTCCTAAAAACGCAGGTTCTAAAATAAATACTTTGGGAGATGAAATCACTCCTTTCTATGATGACAGTGAAGGGAAATTATATTTTAGCTCGAATGGGCATCCTGGTTATGGAGGATTTGATGTGTTCGCCTCAGGCGGAAATAGGAGTAAGTTTACAGAGCCTGAACATTTACAAGCACCTATCAACTCGCCAGAAGAAGATTTGTATTATGTAAAAACGCCTTCCAAAAATCGTGGTTTTTTAGTTTCCAATAGATTAACAGGCGTAGAACGAGTGGCTACTACAGAATACGATATCTTTTCTTTTTCAGATCAAAATATTCAAGAATCATTCGCTTTTGGTAAAATCATTGAAAAAGGAACGGTGGATCCACTGGATGATGTCCAAGTTGTTTTATATGAATTCAAAGAGTTTGGTGGCGAACGATTACTCGCCTCAAAAATGTTTGAAGATGGCAAATTTAGTTTTAAAGTTTTGCCGAATAAAGAATATAAAATTGAAGCAAGTAGAGACGGTTACATGCCTCGTTCTTATATTTTCAGTACAGCTGATTTTAAACAAGAAGGCTATCAAAAAGACCTTGCTTTAGAAACAAGCTCATTGGAAGGAATGGTCTACGAACCGAGTCCTGAAACGGAAACTGCGAAAGGTCCAAGTCCGGTCAAGTCCGTTTCAAATGATGGCAGAGTATTGATTAATGGAAATACTACCGTTACCAATCAAGGAACGATCCCGGGTAAGCCCGCCCCTACCCGCGCAAGTGAACCAAAAGAAACGGTAGCTATACCTACACCAGTGAAACAACCAACGTATACTGCACCTGCTGTTGTAGAAACTGCCCCAACTTATACAACGAATACTTCATCAAACAATTCAAGCTATACAACACCAACGTACACTGCACCTGCTGTTTCTAATTATCCTTCTAATAACAACAGCAGCAGTTCCTCAAGTACTAGTAAAAGCTATAGCCCATCTTCCATCAATCCGCACACTGGTACAAAAAATTATACCAACTCAAGATATAAGAACGATGGAGTGACGACTTCTGCACCGAAGTTAGAAGGTACTTATTATAAGGTTCAGCTAACAGTGGTTTTGAATTATGACGAAGCGCATTCTACTTATCAAAAAATGCAAAAGGTAGGAAGGTTAGATACAGAATACATTATTGAGAAAAAATGGATGAGGGTCTTGGTTGCAGATTTCTTTACTATTCCTGATGCGACTGAGGTGGTTAGACAAGCTCAAATAAATGGTTTTCCAGAAGCATTCGTAGTGAAGTATGTAAATGGAAGAAGGATAAATTAGGAACTGTATGGAGTTAGAAAATCAAATCTCCGTGCATCAAATTAAAGCCCTTGATTCCTTGTAGGCCACCGGTATGCAAAGCGATCAATGTTTGTCCTTTTTCGAAAAAGTCATTTTGAATCAGATCGAAAAGTCCATACATCATTTTGCCGGTATAAATGGGTTCTAATTGGATGTTATAATCTCGTTTAAAATCATTGATAAACTGAATTAAATTCTTATCGAATTTTGCGTAGCCTCCAAAATGAAAATCGTTTTGGATTGACCAATTGTCATATTGGCTTGCCTCAGCACTCAACAATTCCTTGATTTCTTTTTCTAAAAAATTTCCTTTCAAACTAGCAAAGCCCATTATTTCCGCGTGGCCTTTTGCCCCTTTAATTAAACCAGCAATAGTTCCACCTGTCCCGACCGAAGTAATCAAAGTTGTTCGGTTGGCATTCTCTTCAAAAAAAGGAATTTCACTTAGCAATTCCGTGACTCCTTTTAATGCCAATTGATTGGTGCCTCCTTCCGGTATAAAATAAGTGGAAGCATTTGAAAATTCTTTTATCAGTTCCTTTTTGTTCCGGTAAGCTGTTCGGGAAACAGCCTTCAATTCCATTCCACAATTTCTTGCGAACGAAAGTGTTGGATTACCAAAAGAAGATTCCTCGCCACGAATAATTCCTATGGTCGCAAAGCCAAAATGTTTACCAGCAGCGGCTGTTGCATAGATATGGTTAGAAAAAGCACCGCCAAAAGTGAGTAAGGTATTTTTATTCTGCTTTTTGGCTTCAATCAAATTGTATTTTAATTTTCGCCACTTATTCCCAGACACAGCGGGATGTATAAGGTCCTCTCGCTTAATATAAAGTCTCAGCCTTTTCTCTGTTAATAAAGCATTTGTAAGCTCATCTAAAGGGCTTTTCAAGGATTCAAACATAACTAATCATAGATACATTTAATACATAATAATAATTAATATTTGTTGGCATTATTCTTGATCTTTCATTAATTAAGTATCTATCTTTCACAATTACACTCATTTATAGATATAATTTATTTATAATCTTGTAACACAAAAGGTATAAAATTACGTTAAAGCATTGTATAAGATCTTGTAGTACGTAATTTTTTTCAGCGTGTCCATAAAATGAGAAAAATAAAAAAGATAGGTTTTTGAGCACACACTTAACCTATTTTACACATGAAACACCTAAAATTCAACGGAATGAAGCCACAAAAAATTGAACTTCAGTCGCTTAAGATAAAAAGTTTTATCACGACACCCGAACCAAGTATAAAAATTAAAACCAAGATCAACGATGGTGGATACACCTGGGTTGGATAAAAAATTTGTTAAATACACACAACACCTACTTGATTTTTCAAAATAGGTAATTGAAAAGGCTTGTCGATTGTGGCAAGCCTTTTTTTTAAGCTTTTCTAAGATATGCCAGAACGTCAAAGATTACCAGAATTTGGTGAAGAAACAGCCAATGTCGTCACACACGGTTTTGGCCTTTTGCTTTTTTTAGTTTTGGTACCTGCCTTGATCTCCAAAGGCACCATGCATCTCAATACTTCAGGACTCTTTGGTCTCATTATATTTTCATTTAGCATTGGAATGGTTTACGCAGCTTCTACTGCTTATCATGTTGTAGAAGAACCTAAACTAAAATTCACTTGGCAAGTCATCGACCACATCAGCATTTATTTTCTAATTGCTGGGACCTATACTCCATTCATTTTGATGTTTATGCAAAACAGCAAGGGTTACCTTTTCATAGCGGTGCTTTGGATAATGGTTTTGCTAGGAATCATCTACAAAACTTTTTACTTCGGAACGCGACCACTACTGTCTGTACTTTACTATTTAATAATGGGTTGGATGGCTTTGCTAATTATAGAACCCTTAACTGCAGGAATGGGTTTGGATTCCCTTTATTGGCTTTTGGGAGGTGGTGCATTTTATACTACTGGAGTCATTTTTTATTTGTGGGAAAAGCTTCCTTATAATCATGCGATTTGGCACCTCTTTGTTATTGCTGGTAGCCTTGGACATTATCTGGCTGTCTATACTTCTTTTTAAAAAATAGTCTCTTAAAATACAAAACTCCAGACTTTGACAAGCCTAGAGTTTTGCAAAACCAATTTAAGGT
>CALIAG010000543.1 GCA_938041325.1 uncultured Saprospiraceae bacterium
GTTCGATAAAAATTACCTTAATTCGTGGTAAAAACAAACACGTTTATCCGTGGTTTTTAACCAAAAAAAGCTGCTCCCTTTTTCAGAAAGCAGCTTTTTATTAAAAGTTTAAATTCTTTTATCTAATCAGTGTTACACTTCCTTTCATCTGTTCTATTTCTCCATTCGGTAAAGTGTATTCTAAAATGTAAAGGTAAACATCCGAAGGTGCAGGTTTTAAACCCTGTAATCCTCCCCAACCTTGCGTAGTATTCGGATCATCAAATACTTTTTGTCCCCAACGGTTGTAGACTACAAATTCACTGATTTCAACACTACCATCATTATTGATAATAGGAGCAAAGTAATCGTTCAATCCATCCGCATCTGGTGTAAATGCTTTTGGCACTTGGACCATCGCTTCTATAACATTGAAATCCTTAGTGACATTAGATGTACAACCTTGTGGAGTTGTAACTGTTGCGGTGAAACTTCTTTCGTCTCTATCCGGTGTTGCCGTGATCATCGCTCCAGTTTGACCGGTGCTCCAGTCAATAGTAGAGCCAGTTAGAATTGGGCCATTTGTTGCACCAACGGCAATTATAACTGGACTTCCTTCAATGATCTCGTTTTGACCCGTAGAATCTACAGGGTCGCAAGTAAGGAATAAATTATAAGTTTCAATTACATTAACCAAGATGTTCTCACTGAATGTTTCACATCCATTATCAAGGAACAAATTGAATAAAATCGTATCGTTCGTTAAGACAGTAGGAGTAAGGCAATTATTACAAGAAAGTAAATTGTCATTGCCAGGTGTCCATTGAATTGTTTCAAAACCAGTATTGGCTTCAACGGTTATGACCGCTTCATCTCCTGCACATATTGTCAGTTCTGTAGGGAAGGTTACGACCAAGGGATCTTGTATGGTGACCGTCAATGACTCCGTATAATCATCGCAAATAGCATTGGAAGCTAAAACGGAATAAGTAGTGGTGACCGCTGGTGAAACCAAAGGCTGGACAGCTGCTGGATCTAGTGTTGCATCTGGTGGATCAGCCGTCCAAGTATACGTTACGTTTGGATCAAAACCGGCTTCATTTAATAACACGTTTTCACCTCCACATATGGAGACATTTCCAGGGCTATTAATAAATGGATTCTCCAAAACATTAATCGTAACGGATGCCATAATCGGACAATCCTCAAACTCTCCGGTCACTACATAAGTAGCAGAATCATTTGGCGTTGCCAATGGATCGGGGCATTCTTCACAAGATAACTCTGCAAGAGATTCCCAAGTGAATTCGACAATATCAGGACTGCTGGCAAGTAGTTGCACACTTTCTCCGACACATATAGTGGAGTCCGATGGAGTGATCGTAATTTCTGTTGGTTCGAATATTTCTATTCTTGCGGTATCCATTTGAGAACAAACTCCATTCACAATCGTTCGAATATAATCAATCGTATCTGTTGGTGTAACAACAAGATTCAACAAGCTATCTGGTGATTGTTGAAACAAGCCTGGCGTCCAAAGAATTTCCAACTCGGGAAAATCAGATGGCTCATAAGTGGTCGTTTGTAAGATTACTGTAGAACCTGCGCAGACTGTTGTATCATGCGGCATAATGGCCAAGTCAAACGGAAGTGAATCTACATTTATAACAATTGTATCTACTCGCATACATCCCGGAACACTTACTGAAGCATAATACGATTCAGATGTTTGGGGGATCAAGTCCAAAGTGGTTCCTCCTGAATTGATCGAAGGATCTGTCGAAGTCCATGTAATAGGATTTCCTGTTGGGCTAGAGGTAGCAGATAAATTAACTTCTTCACCACGACATATAGTTAGATCGTTGGTTGGTGAAATATCTACATCAATGGTAATACTTGTAATGGTTACGGATTCTGTTTCTACACAAGCTCCTCTGGTTGCTGTCAAGGTATAAGTTTGAGTACCTTCAAGACTTATCGTAGGATTGGCAACAGTGTCATTACTCAATCCAATATCAGGTGTCCACAAATATTGTGTACCAGGTTCCGCATCAAAAGTAGCAGGGGAAACGATTTCTCCTTCACATAAAATTATGTCGTCTATTAAACTGATCGTTGGTTCAGTGAAAACTTCTACCAATACACTATCCATAGAAGCAACAGGACAAAGACCATTATTATTCACTTCAACATAATAAGTTGTCGTTTCTGTTGGACTAACTTGTGGGTTAGCAAGGATCGAAAATGGAGTTGGATCTAAAGAGCTGCTCCATAGATAATTCAACGCACCAGGATTTCCTGGATCTCCTAATTGTAAGTTTTCTCCTAAGCACAATTGGCTGTTAGGGCTAACACTGAAATCAGGAGCAGGAAGATTCAATACTTCCAAAGTCACGGTATCTCTAAGTACACATGTTGGTCCAGTAAGAGTAACGGTATATTCAAAGTTACCAGCATCAGGCGTTGTAATAATAGGATCTGGACAATCGGTACAACTTAAGTTCGGACCAATCCATTCGTAAGTTCCATTTGAGAAAGTTTCACCAGCTTGAATTTGAAAATCTTCATTCAAACAAGTTGTGATGTCTGGTCCTGCATCCAAATCAAAAACTGCAATTTTCAAGAAAACAGTATCTAAAATACAAACTCCTTCTACGATAGCTTGGTAGACTGTAGTAACAGAAGGAGTAGCAATTGGATCAAGACAATCATTGCAACTTAAAGTCATGGTGTCTGTAATCCAAGTAATGTTGTCTACACCAGAAGCGATTTCTATTTGGAAAGTTTCTCCTGCACAAATACTTGTATCTCCACTTAACAATTCTACGTTTACTGGTTCCAAAACTTCAGGATCAGAAGGACCCCACTCAACTTGAATTCCACCGCCTTCAATTTGGTTCCCCCAATCGTTGGCAAGTACAATATATACTTCGCCTTCAAGTGCAGGTATGGCAGATACAAATCCATCACCACCAGCACCAGGGAAAGCACCACAATCATATGGATCCGTTACAGGAGTTCCATCAACAGGGTTAACATTCGTAAGACCGGTTGGGTCTGTACCACCAGTCCATGTACTTCTGATTGGTTGAGAATTTTGAACTAAATCTATTACATCTTCTGGGTTTTCACAAGCTTGTTCTTCTGTAAAAGGACCCCATACATTGATGTCTATGTCCGATGGAACGTCAGCACTTGATAAGATAAATCCAAAAGGACCATCTGCTTGTGCTTGGATTGTGAACCAATAAAAATCAGGTTCAACACCAACTCCTAACCAACAACCATCATTAACACCTGCAAGCAAATCAATATCTTGAAATCCATTTTGGAAGAAAAAGATGGAAGGTAAAAGTTCGCCATTCGGATCAACTTCAGCACATCCATTTAACGGATTACAAAGTGCATCTTCCAATGAAGGAGACAATAGACAATCTGCAAAATCCATAGTAATGTCAAACTCCGTACAGCCAGCTGCGTTCGCAACGATTATATAATAAGTCCCAGCTTCTTCAAAAGTTACTGAACCGATATTTCCGTTATTACTAGAACCTAAACATTCTGAATCAGGATCATTCGGTGGGCCACTTAATATCATCACTCCAGTATTTGCTGAAGCTCCTGAAATTTGAACACCAACACATTCATCACCAGGTGAAGTATATGCAAAAACATATTCAGGGCCATTTAAGAATGGTGCATTATTACAAGGTGAACTTGCAAAAGTTGCTGCATCATCACAAGTCGTAAAAGTACCTGTGAATGGAATGTCAGGAATTGTTTCTGGATTGTCAGGATTGGTAGCATCACATGCAGATGCCGTACATTGCCAAGTCAGTTCAAAACCTGATTGTTCAAAAGAACCATCCGAACTAAATTGAACCGTTACACAACTGCTGGTAGCTTGAATTGGAAAGTCAGCACCTGTACCAGATATTTGTGCAATTAATGGAGCACCAATATTATCTCCAGCATATATATTCATAAAATCTCCAAAGAAGCCAAAGAAAGGTTCAATTTCATAATTGACAACATTCAACTCTATACATTCATGAAATTCACTTGGGCATATTGTAAATACATGGTTTTCGTTAAATTCGTAATCACCATCGGGTCCTCCCGAATCATATAAAGTACCAAAACAAGATGAGGTACCTGGCGAATCTCCAATATTCAGTGCTGGAACATATTCTTCTACACATAAATTGAAGTCTCCAGAATTGGGTGTTGCTGATCCGGAAAAATCGTTGATCCGAATGAAATACACTTCACCGGGATCTAGATCAAATACATCCAGTTGCAAAATGCTTTCTCCTGCAACGGCCGAGGCACAATCAAGGATTGCAAGACCATCAAATTCACAATCTCCACGATAAATAGCGATTTGCGGATTGAGAATGGAAGTTCCATTAGGTCCCATATCAGAACCTGTAAGAGCAATGGTATAATCTGAAATGGTATCTGAGGCTGTGAAAACCAACCATACGTCCCGATTTACATTTCCTCCGTTCCAGCAAGGAGGAAGATTATCGTTTCCAATATCACTTTCTGTAGCATCGATATTTGTATAAAAGTCGGTGATTTCACAGAAGGGAGCTTCTCCCAAATCTAGGACACCTGTACAATCGTCATATGCTGGTTGAGCGAATGAAAGTGTGGCAAATAATAGTAAGGAAAAACAGGTAAAAAATGATTTCATTAGTATTTTGTTTGATGCAGAAAACGGTAAGAGTTAGGCTAAAAGACAAAGCAATTATACAGTAATTTATTTTTGACCTAGCACTTAATAAATAACCTTTCTCAAAAGACCTCTAAAAATGGATAAAAATTATCTTTTATTAAAATATTTGATGAATGAACTTCTACTAATTCGTGACAATGACGTGAAGTTGCATCAATGTCTTTGAAATTAGGGTAAAGTTGCCCGAAAAGGACAGTATTATTAAGCTTTTGGAGATCTCATGCTCAAAATTGACTTCTCAAGAAGATGAGAATCACTTAATTTGATTTTTGATTGAAAATGATACAATAGTATGGCTATCAGAACTCCACATATGGAACCTAAGTAAATATCCTTCAAAAAATGTTGGACCAAATAAATTCTTGAAAGTCCTACTAGCATCGCACAAATGAAAAGTGGGAATTGAATTAAAAATTTCTTTGGGAGTAAAAATGCAAGCAAACTATAGATTGCAAACCCAGACATTGTATGTCCAGAAGGAAAACTTGTTTGTCCTGATAAAAGTCGGATGCCTTCCAATGGATTGACTTCCTCTAATTTTCCTAGTTTTTTGTAAAAAACAGACGGTCGATCATGCTGAAATATGGCCTTTGAGCCAAAACTCACGATGGTTACAATAATACCAGTCAATGGAATCAATATTGCGTATCTGAATTTTATGAAAATGAATAGCAGAATGGCCAATAAATAAATTTTTTCTTCACCTAGACGGGTTGCTACAGAGAAAAAAGTGTTGCGAAAAGGCGTTCGATTTTGGCTAAACCATTCTATCCAATGTCCAGTCGGATATAAGAAAAGAGAAATTGCACCAAGAAGAAGAAAAAGTAAGAAGGGGAGGAGGAAAACTTTATTTTCAATTAAGATTGTATTTATTGTTTTTGCTCCTGAATTTTTCGTTTTCCAGTCAACCATCGGCCAATTTTAATAAAGAAATTAATATATGGGTCTAAATTAATAATTTTCGTATCATTCATAGCCCTAGTGGTGAGTATCATTCCAATTGGCAGCAAAACTAAGCAAGGAATCCAAGAAGCCAAAACGGCTGGAATCACCATACTTTGAGCGATTTTTTTACAAAAGATATCCAAAACTATATACAACATAAAGAATATGATAGCGATCAGGATCGGATAACCAAAGCCTCCTTTTCTCACTATCGCTCCCATGGGCGCTCCAATAAATAGAAAGATAAAACAGACTGCCGCAAGGCTGTATTTCCGATTCAATTCGAAAATATGCTTGACGCGAGATTCTTTTATTCGATAAACGGTCCGTTCAATGGTCTGAGCATGTGACAAAATATTTCGAGCATAAGACTTGCTTTTATTGACCAATTTAGGGCGCTTGTCTTTGTCGAAAGTCTCCAATAGG
>CALIAG010000544.1 GCA_938041325.1 uncultured Saprospiraceae bacterium
GTGGAACAATCTATTGATCCTGACTCATCACTTAGCCTAACGTTTAAGTCTAGAAAACCATTAGAGCAAGTATTATCAAGGAGGCTCACTACAGTTCCATTTGGACTTTCTAAAGTAACATCTAAAAATCTAAGATCGGCATCCTCAATTTCTAAAACTATATCAAGATCAGCTACGACTTGGTCTGTACCACTTACAGTGAGATTTGAGATACTTGAAAATTGAAAAATTGGAACATTTGGTGAAAGTGTATAATCTCCGCAATTGGCAGTTTCTTGACCATAAGTGAATAAGAAACACAGGAATAATAATTTTGTAAGTACAAGCTTTTTCATGAGGCTGTATTTTGGGTTAAGATTTATATTTAAATATTAAGTGTATAAAATAATCTGTTGCATTTGCAATTAAGCATATTCAAAAAGCCATTCCAGTCCTTATTGGACCACAAAAGCCATTGCTCGAAATACGATTCCTAAACAAGCAAAAACAATAAAATTTTAGATTTTAATTTTTAAATATATCAACAGAAGTACTTTGAAGTACTCTAATAAACAAACCACAATCCTTTAGGCAAAGGCTTAGCAATATGCCAAACAATGGTGTGTTAAAATATATTTTTTGGTATCGAAAGATACCTTTTAGATAAGACGTTAAGTCCAAATATAAATATAAAGTGACAAAAACGGAAGTTAAAACGAAAGTTTTAACATATGTTTTATTATAAATGGCATTGTTAGGTAAGAAGCTTAAAACGTTTTTACATCTAAATTAAAGGGATATTCTCTATGCTTCGGTTTTTGTTTTTAGCATCTTTTACTTAGTACTTATTTGAAAGAATACTAGGATGATACAATACAGCATTGCAATCGCCTTCGCATAATGATTTGGATTGGAGGAGCCTAGATTTTAATTGCTCCAATTCCGTAATTTTGTTTTCGATGACTTGAATTCTTTTGTTGACAATTGGTGCAACAGAAATGCATTGTAAACTGTCGTGTTTATCCAACAATTGAAGCCAATCAATATCTTTGAGGGTGAAACCTAGACTCTTTAGTTTTTTTATGTTTTTTAATTGCGTTACAATTTCATTTGAATAGATTCTGTAATTGTTTTCTCCGCGCAATTTCTCATTCAATTGTATCAAACCAATCTTTTCATACCATCGAATGGTGTCTTTACTTAGTCCAGTCAATTGGGCAACTTTTCCGATTTGCATGTTTTCTGTATTTTGAATAATTAGGATTCTTCCTCTTCTAAAATTTCTTTTACTCTGCCCACTTCGCCCGTATCTAATTGAACTTTGATTCCATGCGTATGGTTGGGAGATTTAGTTAGTATCCTTTTGATAAAGCCTTCTGTTAGTTCTCCACTTCTTTGGTGGTGCTTTTGAACGATCGCTACTTCCATTCCAATAGAGAGTTCATTGCGTTTTGTTCCGTCTTTATTTTCCATAGTATTTCACTTTTGCTATTGACATTGGAGTATACTCCAAGGGTTAAATTTGTAGTATTGTTAAATTAAAGTACAAAACTATGAAAAGGATTGGATACTTAGTATTGATGACGATTTTGTTTATGAATTGTTCAAATTCGGAAGAAGGCGATAATGACTTTAATCCTATCTCAGAGGATTATGCGAAGGAATTGGTTTGTAAACTAACTAGTTTGGAATTGGCCGAAAGAAAAGAATTTTTGCGGGATGAAATAATTGAAAATGCAAACTCTATAAAAGAACTTAGCAATGGTTATGAGGTGGCTTTTGACCATGATGACGAAATGGCGAAACGGCTTTTGGAGTTTGTCCTTTTGGAGAATGAGTGTTGTTCTTTTTTTAATTTTCAATTGACTTTCAAATCTTATAAAAGGGGGATGGTGTTGAAAATTCGGGGAGTGCCTGGGGTGAAAATGTTTATGGAGGAAATGTGGAAAGGGAGAGTTGGGTGAAAAAGAAAACATCGAGCTGACGGATTTAGTTGAACCCTTTCTAAAGCAAGGCGGGCACAGAAGGGACAGAAGAATACTTAAGTTCTTCTAATGCAAAAGACAAAAGGACACAGTAGATATTTTATCTTCGATAAAATCGATCGGGTTCAATTTTTCGTATTTGGCAAATTTATTTGCCATCAAATCAATGCTTGTAATCTAGGGGAATAAATTCCCCTGATACGGAAGGCTTTTTATCCTTTTTCGTATCTGGCAAATTTATTTGGCATCAAATCAATGCTTATAACCTAGGGGAATAAATTCCCCTAGTACGAAAGATTCTTATAACAAATGGCCTATGCCAATGAAAGCGCTATTTTCATCATGTCCATATAAGACTGTTCTCTGTCCTTTGCACTTGCAGATGCACCCGTTCGGATGTTATCGCTTACGGTCAAAACAGACAATGCTTTTGCACCTAATTTTTTAGCAATGGTGAAAAGGATTTGGGTTTCCATTTCTACTCCTAGAATTCCATGTTGCTCCCAGATGTCCCAACGTTGTGGATCATCATCGTAAAACATATTGGTACTAAATATGGATCCTTGATGCGTTTTAATGTTTAAGTCTTGTGCAACTTGATACGCTTTTTGCAACAAATCAAAATCGGCAGTAGCAGCGTAATGCATGCCGTTGAACAAAACCATATTGGAGCCTGAATCTCCAGAGGCACTCATCGCTAAAATCACTTCACCGACCGTAAGTTTTTTCTGAATCGCCCCACAAGTTCCTACTCGAATTAAATTCTTGACCTTATAAGTGCTGATCAATTCATTGATGTAAATCGCTGCGGATCCCATTCCCATTCCTGATCCTTGTATCGAAACTCTTTTGCCTTTATAGGTGCCGGTAAAGCCTAGCATTCCGCGTACGTTATTATAACATACGGCATCTTCTAGAAAATTTTCTGCTACGTATTTTGCTCTTAACGGATCTCCTGGCAGTAAAACTGTTTCTGCAATTTCTCCAACTTTCGCTTCCAAATGAAGACTACTCATAATTATTTCGTTTTATCTTTGAATAACTTTTTTTACAATCAACATAATTTAAAACTACGCTCCATAAGGAACCCAAATGTTTTTAATATGTGTTGCATGTTTTAAAAACTCCTGACCTTCTCCTAGTGATTTGTCAGACCAGTCTCGGTATTTGCCAAAGTTCACCCAGGTTCTTTTCATATTATCTGCTGAAAGCAATTCGATGTCTTTACTGCCTTCTTTCGAACCAAAATACCAAATGGCTTCTACATCATCGTGCTTCGCTAAAACTTGTGCCAACTCATCCTTTCCTCCAGTTACAATATTGACAACTCCTGCAGGAACGTCAGATGTTTCCAGAATTTGATAAAAATCTGTTGCTGAAAACGGCGCTGTTTCTGAAGGCACAACGATTACTTTATTGCCCATCGCAATTGCAGGAATTACAGTTGAAATAAATCCAAGCAAAGAATACTGTTCCGGACAGGCGATAGCAATTACACCAATAGCTTCCGGCATTGCAAGCGTTACATTGCGGTGAATGGTATGGTGAACTGCTCCATCGTATTTGTCCGCATAAGCAGCATAAGTATAGATGCGTTCAATCGCAGATTCAACTTCTTCGTTGGCCGCTGCATTTGAGCAATTCGTCATTTGAACGATTCTATTGGAAAATTCTTCTTGTCGAATGGCTAGGTTTTCAGCGAGGTAATACAATACTTGTGCTCTTTGGTGACCGGTTTTTGAACCCCAGTTTGTACACTTGTGAGCAGCCTCCACGGCATTCCGAATGTCTTTGCGATTTCCAGTGGAAACTTCTCCAACATAATTGCCTTCCAAATCTTTTATCACGGTGCTATATCCTCCATCTGGTCTTGCTTGCTTTCCGCCAATGTACATTTTAGTCGTACGGTCAATTCCATTCCCAGTCATTGCTCCATTGGAAGAAGACTTGGTTTTTTTGGTTGATCGAGCAATAGGTTTGGAAGACAGATTTTGTTCCGCTTTAGGTTTTAAATATTCGTATAAACCTTCTTTTCCACCTTCTCTTCCATAGCCAGACTCTCGGTATCCACCAAATCCTGCTGCTGCATCGAAAACATTGGTGCAATTGATCCAAACTACTCCGGCTTTGATTTGCGGAGCAATGTCTAAAGCTAGATTTATGTTTTCTGTCCAGACGCTACTTGCCAAACCATAGCGCGTATTATTGGCCAACTTGACCGCTTCTTTGTGTGTTCTAAAAGTCATTGCAGAAAGCACAGGACCAAAAATCTCAACTTGTGCGATCGTTGACGAAGGAGATACATCCGTAAATAGAGTAGGAGGGTAAAAGTACCCGTCTTTTGGACAGGCCCAAGAGGGTTGCCAAATGGTACAGCCTTCATCGACTCCTTTTTGGACCAAACCTTTGATGTTTTTCAATTGTGTCGAATCGATGATTGCACCAATGTCAATGCATTTATCCAATGCATTTCCAACGCGCAAAGTCTCCATTCTGTCGCGTATCTTTTTGTATAATTTTTCCGCCACACTTTCTTGCACCAATAGCCTTGAACCTGCACAACAAACTTGTCCTTGGTTAAACCAAATGGCGTCAACAACACCTTCTACCACGCTATCCAAATCTGCATCTTCGAAGACAATAAAAGGAGATTTACCTCCGAGTTCCAAGGATAATTTCTTGCCCGTACCAGCTGTTGCTCTTCGAATTATTTTACCAACATTGGTAGATCCTGTAAAAGCGATTTTTTGTACGTCTTTGTGATTGACTAAAGCCGCACCCGTTTCACCAGCACCTGTAATGATGTTTACAACTCCTTTTGGAAGACCAACCTGCTCACATATTTCTGCAAATAACAAAGCAGTCAAAGAAGTAGATTCTGCTGGTTTTAAAACTACCGTATTTCCCATTGCAATAGCAGGAGCAATTTTCCAAGCCAACATTAACAAAGGAAAATTCCAAGGAATTATTTGTCCGATTACTCCAATCTCTTTGTGATCTGGAAGCTCAGTATCTCTGAGTTGTGCCCAGCCTGCGTGGTGGTAAAAATGCCGTGCTACGAGCGGGATATCAATATCACGTGTTTCTCGTATAGGCTTACCGTTGTCCATGGATTCTAGTACAGAAAAAAGACGGGAATGCTTTTGTACCTGTCGGGCAATCGCATATAAAAACCGTGCTCTTTTATGTCCACTCATTTTGGACCATCCGGGCAAAGCTTTTTTAGCTGCGCCAACTGCATCGTCTACATCTTTGGAGTTCGCTTCAGCGATCATTCCTAATTTTTCTTTCGTAGAAGGATTGATGCTTTCAAAATGAGATTTTGAATTGGGTTTTTTCCATTGCCCATTGATAAAAAGCTGAAAAGTTCTATTGTGTGCATCCAGAAATTCGTTTGCAATTTGTGCACTTTCTGGAGCTGGACCATATGCCATGGTTTTGTATATTTCTTTTACTGTCATTTTAATAAATATTAATTGGCTACTGCTTTTAAAGCTTATGCCAATGGATGTCTGAATGAAGCAGAGTACCTACCCGTTACATAATGTTCTAGTTGTCTTTCTATATCTCCGAGTAAACTACTGGCACCGAATCTGAAAAGATCGGGATTCAACCATTCGTCTCCTAATTCTTCTTTAATTAATATCATCCAGTTTAATGCTTGCTTTGCGTTTCGGATGCCACCTGCCGGTTTGAATCCAACCTTATAACCAGTCAGTTCTTGATACTCTCTAATGGTTCTGAGCATCACCAAGCTTACGGGAATGGTCGCGTTAACGGGTTCTTTTCCAGTACTGGTTTTTATAAAATCAGATCCAGCCATCATGCTGACCCAACTTGCTTTTGCTACTTTGGTATAAGTTGGAATTTCTCCAGTTGCAAGAATGGTTTTCATATGAGCTTCGCCGCAGGCTCTTCTGCAAGCTGCCACTTCGTCATATAGTTTCTTCCATTCCGAATTCAAAACAAGATCACGGCTAATGACGATATCAATTTCTTTGGCACCAGCTGCAACAGATAATTCAATCTGCTTTAATCTTTCCTTTAAAGGAATGTTACCTGATGGAAAACCAGTTGAAACCGCTGCGATAGGAATGTTTGAATCTCCCAGAGCATCAGCTGCATGTTTTATGAAATTGTGGTAAACACATACGGCACCCGTTTGTATTTTTACATCAGCCATACCCAATGCTTCCAAGATGTCTTGGCGGACGGGAGATTTAGCTTTGGCACAAAGTCTATAAACATTGCCTTTTGTATCATCTCCAGCAAGAGTTGTGAGGTCGATAAAACCAATTGCCTTTAATAACCATGCTGCTTGCCATTGTTTTTTGACAGACCGTCTTTTTCCTAATGATCCTGCTCGTCTTTCAACAGCACTTTTGTTGACGTTTATTCCATCAAACAACTCTGTGTTGAAAGGGATGCCATCATTTCGTTTGATAGAAGAGTGTACCCCGTTACTTGAGGGACTGACTTTCTTTCTTGATTTCGTTTTTGCCATATAAAATATTTTGACTTTTCGATATTGGTCAATCAGATTAGCTTTTACAATTAGACAGAATAATTTAATATTGAGTCAATTGCTTTATCTGACGGTTTTAATTATTAATGCTTGTTTTTCTGGTTTTGAACTGCTGAATTCATATGCTGGAATCATCAATTCTTCTGCTTTTGGAAAATTATCAACAGAATCAGAGTAAAAGATAGCGAGTGTTTCGCCTTTTTTTACATAATCGCCTCTTTTCTTTTCCAGAAAAATTCCCGCTCCATGGTCTATAATGCTCTCTTTTGTTGCTCTACCTGCTCCTAGTTTTACGGAAGCTAAGCCGACTGAAAGCGCGTTTAATTTTGTAATATAGCCTTCACTTGGACTGACAAAACTGTAAGAATATTCTGAGTTTGCCAGTAAATTCGGATTGTCAATGTATGCTGGATCTCCACCTTGTTCGATGACCAGTTCTCTCAGTTTTGCTAAACCAGCGCCTGAAGCAATCAGTTCTTTTATTCTTTTGACGCCTTCGTCATATGAATTTACAACTTTTCCTAAAAGCAGCATATTGGCACCAAGTTCTAGGCAAAGTTCTGTCAAATCTTCTGGTCCTTTTCCGCAAAGTGTATGAATGGCTTCTTTTACTTCAATTGCATTTCCGACTGCTTTTCCCAAAGGTTCATACATTCCAGAAATGACCGCCACAACTTGTCTGCCCATTTTAGCTCCAATGGCAATTATAATTTTTGCTAGTTCTTCCGCTTGTTCAACGGTTTTCATAAATGCTCCTTCGCCGATCTTTATATCAATGACAATCGCATCCGCTCCGCAAGCTAATTTTTTACTCATTATACTGGAAGCGATCAAGGAAATGTTATCTACAGTTCCTGTTACGTCTCTGAGCGCATAAAGTTTTTTATCAGCAGGAACTAAGCTTGCATTTTGTCCACAAATCGCTATGCCAAATTTGTTTATTCTTTCTATGAATTGCTCTTTGCTCATATCCACAGAGAGTCCTTTTATGGATTCCATTTTATCCAACGTTCCACCTGTGTGTCCCAATCCTCTGCCTGACATTTTAGCAACGGGAGCACCAGCAGCAGCTACGAGTGGAGCGAGTACTAAGGTTGTTTTATCACCAACTCCTCCAGTACTGTGTTTGTCTACTTTTATTCCTTTGATTTCCGACAAATCTATTAGGTCTCCGGATCGCATCATTGCATCCGTTAGCATTGCCGTTTCATCGTTAGATAAGCCTTTAAAGTAAACCGCCATAAGAAAAGCAGCAACTTGGTAATCTGGTATTTTTCCAGTTACAAAATCATTGATCATTGATTCAATTTCATCCTTCGTCAATGCCTTTCCATCTCTCTTCCTTTTTATCAATTCTACCATACTAGGCTTCTATTTTTGCTTCAGAATAAAAACTAGTTCCTTCTGTTTCGTATTCTATATTTAATGCTTCAGCAATACTTGAAGAAATGTCTGCAAAAGATTGTCTGACACCTATATTATGCCCTTTGTTTATTGTCTTTCCGTAAGTAAGAATAGGAATGTATTCTCTTGTGTGATCTGTACCTGGTGCGGAAGGATCATTGCCATGATCTGCCGTTATAATCAATAGATCATCGTCTTTTAGACGATTGAGTATTCCGGGCAGATGCTCATCAAATTCCATCAAACATTTGGCATAACCAGGAATGTTTCTTCGATGTCCAAAGAGCATATCAAAATCTACAAGATTGGTAAAAATGAGTCCTCTAGAATCTTCTTCAATGGCTTTTTTTGTCGCTTCAATGCCTTCTAGATTATTGGCGGTTTTGGTATATCGACTGATTCCTTTTCCTGCAAAAATATCAACTATTTTACCAATAGAATTGACTTCCATTCCATTTTGTATAATGGCATCTAAGATGGTGTCTGGAGGCAAAACGGAAAAATCTTTTCTGCGTTGCGTTCGCGAAAAATTGCCAGGTTCCCCGATGAAAGGTCGGGCAATTACACGGCCTACTTCGAATTCTCCAATCAACATTTTCCGAGCAGTTTCACAAATTTTATATTGCTCTTCTATTGGGAAAATATCTTCATGCATTGCTATTTGAAAAACACTGTCTGCAGAAGTATAAACGATTGGTCTTTTGGTTTCAATATGTTCTTTGCCTAAGTCATTTATGATTGTCGTGCCTGAAGCGGAATAATTTCCCATTGTCTGGTAACCTATCGCAGTTTCAAACTTCTCAATGAATGATTTTGGAAATCCATCTGGAAAAGTAGGAAAGGGTTTGGCGAGTATAACACCGCAAATTTCCCAATGTCCAGTCGTGGTATCTTTACCAGCTGACCTTTCCATTGCCTTACCATAACTAGCTGTTGGAGCATCTGTTTTGGCCAACAGATTCGTTTTATCAATATTTCCAAGACCCAATGCAGTAAGGTTAGGTATGTTCAAATCAGGGTAATATTTAGCAATATTTCCAAGGGTGTTGCTGCCAACATCATTGTAAATATTTGCGTCCGGTAGCTCTCCTATGCCGACACTGTCCAAGACAATCAGAATAACTCTATTAATCTCCATGAAAATTAATTATGATTTTGTTGGATAAGCTTTTGCTAAATTTTAGCTTTTTTGACTACTTATTCCAATTTTAGCTGTCGGGGCATTGAAGGAATTACCCTTCATTTTACTCGAGGGCGACTGTAAAGAAAATACTTTTAAGTTAATTATTGAAAAAACAAGATTAGAATTATTCATAATACCTTTTTTTCTTGAAGAATTCACAAAAAAGGGGAGCCTATTAACCATGGGTAAGTTGTTGATTTAAAGTTGTTTAGGAAATTTTCTTGGTTTGTTTTTTTCCAGTATTATGCTTGTTTTTATCTAAAGTTGATAGATTGATTTTGAAAGAGAAAGTATTTGTGCTTAAAATCAAGCATATCTCAGTGTTTTTCCAATTGGGATTGGAATAAGCGATATCCTGCCGTAAAGACTTGACGGTTAATTTTGTTTTTGGTGTTTTGAATGTAAGCTTTCTGTTGAATCTAGAAAGTCCATGAAATGTCTCAAAGGTTGAGTATCGCACGCAACAAATCCAAAACTGCCATCGTAAAAACGAGCAAACAATTACTTGACAAATGAATTATCTTTCTACTTCAGGTTCTGTCGAAAATATAGGTATGGTTGAAGCTGCTGAAGCATTGGAGTTTTATACAGCGCTCGTAGAGGATCACGATGTCGGTATTCTTGCCATCAAACAAGGGGTAATTGTCTTTGCTAACCGAGCATTCAAAGAGATTTTGGCCTTTGCTTTTCCAAATATCATTGGACTTCCTTTTTTAGATATTGTCCAACCTTCCGATCGTATAATTTTATCAGAAGTATTCAATCAGTTTGAAGGAGGTCGAAAAGAAATGTTTTCCCAAAGCTTTAAAGTTAATTCTGATTCTGTAGAGGAGGCGTACATTTCTATCAATATAAAGCCTAAAGCAACTCCAAGTCCTCAATTTGACCATGTTGTGGTTTCAAGGATTGCCACCAAAAGAGTAACAACTCATTTAAAGCTGGAAGAGCTGAAAAAAAGGTATGAACTTTTTTATCGAAATACGATAGATGGTGTTTTGATTTACGATTATGCAAATGAAAAAGTGATCGATGCCAATGATGCGGTCACTAAAATATTAGGTTATACAAATGAAGATTTTAATAAAGGCCTCAATCGTTTTGACATAGTGCCAAGGTTTTCAGAGCATTGGAAAGGCATAGATATTCATAAAGAAATAAAAAGCCACCTTGAGATTGTACAAAAAGGTGAAAGTTTTTATAGACCAGGTATCTTTAAAGATAAATTTGGGGAAGAGCATTTGGTTTCTTTAAATATCATTCCAATTTCTAACAATGATCAAGCCTATGTGATTTTTACAGATAGAACGAAAGAAATTTTAAATAAAAAAGCCCTCAAAAGGAGCGAAAAAGATTATCGTTTGGTGTTCGATAATTCTCATGAAGGGATTATTTATGGAGAATATCCTTCCTTTTCAATTTTGATGTGCAATGCAAAGTGTCTTGAGATTTTTGGATATGATAGTTATGAAGAATTTTGTAAACTAGATAAGATTTCTTTAATGGCAGATCCGATCACAAATGGAATGCCTACTGCAGAATATTGTCAGTTTGTTATGGATGAGGCATCAGAAAAAGGCATTTCTGAAATGAAATTCAAAGCTTTACGCAAAGATGGAAGTACTTTTGAATTAGAAGGCAAGGTGAAGGTGGATAGAACTGATAAAGAAAACCCTAAGATAATTTCTTTCTTAAGAGATGTTACTGAATTCAACCTTGTTCAGAAAAAAATCAAAGACAAGAATGCTTCATTGAAGAAATATATTGATTCGAATATGGAGCTGGAAAACTTTGCTTATATCGCTTCACACGATCTTCAAACTCCTATCCGATCTATCATAAGCTTTACACAATTATTAGAAAAAAGACTTGGTGCTAAGTTGGGGCCTATTGAAAAAGAATATATGGACTTCATTGTAGCTTCTGGTCATAATATGAAAAGTTTAATCAATGATGTTTTGTTGTATTCTAGAGTGAATACGGCTGAAATCAATTTTGTAAACTTCAATCCTCAGAATACTTTTGAATTGTTGAAAATAGAGTTGGCATCTGTTGTAAAAGAGCAATCTGCTACCTTGAATTTTGTGAATATTCCACCCAATATTCTGGCAGATCAAACCAAGTTTAAGCAACTGTTTTTAAATCTTATTACCAACGCCATTAAGTTTACGCGAAAAGGAGTTGAACCTTCTGTAGATATTATTTGCGAAGAATTGGATTCCAAGTGGCAATTTTCCGTAGTGGATAATGGCATAGGAATAGAAAAAGAATTTCAAGAAAAAGTATTCTTATTGTTTAAAAAGCTTCACCCAATTGGAGAGTATGAAGGTACTGGTATTGGGTTGGCAATGGTTAAGAAAATAGTGGAACAACACGATGGAGAAATATGGGTAGAATCGGAAATTGAAAAAGGAACGACTTTCTATTTTACCATCAATAAATTCTTGAGAAACGTCTAAGGAATATCAATTCATTTCTCGATCCCATTGTGATTTCTGAATTTCCATTCCGTTTTCAGCAACCCATTTTTTATTCTTTTTAAATCCTTTCTCAATATATTCAACGAACTTAAATCCGTTTTTTTGAAGCACCCTTTCACTTGCTTTATTCCAAGTGGCATATTCCGCAGTAATTTTTTCAGCTAATAAAACTTCAAAACCAAACTTTAATATTACTGCAACGGCTTCAGTCATTACTCCATTTCCTTGCTGAAGTGGGTGTGTCCAGAAGCCAATATTCCAGTGGTTATTTCCTTCCTTTTTTCTTATGGAAATTCTTCCCAAAAATATTTTGTTTGTTTTAGTTTTTATAGTGAGACTGTAAGCACTTCCTTTTCTCCACGCATTAAGCGCTTTTTCCAATGGAGCTTTTAACTCTTCTAAATCAGTTGGAGGACTCCAAGGCATGCCATCATTAAAACCTTTGTGTCGAGTGGCTGAGAAAATATATGGAAAGTCTTCTTCAGAATTTTTTTGTAAAATAAGAGTATTGCCTTCTAGTTGAAGGTCTGAGTTGATCGTTTCTTTCATGTTTAAATTATCATTTCTTTGTCAATAGATAAGGGCTAGTTGGTTGAAGGTAAACTTCTAAGCCTTACTTATCTTGATTTTCTTCCTCAATGTTGCCAATTCAGCTTCAGTTAAATCCCTCCATTCTCCTGGACTTAGTCCTGCAAACTTTATGTGCATTATTCTTGTTCTTTTCAAATTGACTACTTTGTAATCCATGTATTCACACATTCGACGAATTTGTCGATTGAGACCTTGTGTCAAAATAATCTTAAATTCATAATCAGACTTTTTAATTACTCTGCATTTTTTTGTAACCGTTCCCAGCATAGGAATTCCAGCACTCATTTTTTCAATAAACTCTGGGGTGATCTTGTTATTCACTCTGACCAAATATTCCTTTTCATGGTCATATTCTTCTCTTAAAATATCATTAACGATATCTCCATCATTGGTCAGTAATATTAATCCAGAAGAAGGTTTGTCAAGTCTACCGATTGGAAAGATTCTTTCCGGATGATCCATGAAATCAATAATATTACTTGGATCTTTTAAGTCAGTAGTACAAGTAATTCCTGGAGGTTTGTTTAAAAGAATGTAGACATTGTTTTTTTTCAACTTAAGTGGTTTTTCGTCCACCAAGACCTTATCGTTTTCAAAAACACGATTGCCTTTAACCGCAACAGCGTCATTGATTTTGACTCGACCAGCCTCTATCATTTTGTCTGCTTCTCTTCTAGAACAGATACCCGTTTGGCTGATGTATTTATTTAGACTAATTGAATCTTCGTTCATTTTATTTCCTTATTGAATGAAATTAGGATTTTCACTTTGTTTGATTTTGAAAAGCATCAACTCTTTCATTGACTTCGCTTTGGTTTTTGCTTCCTCTGCTTTATTGCCTTCAAAATTTTCATTCACTGCGTTGTTCCACAGGTCAATCCATTTGTTAAAATGGGATAGCGTCAAGGGTTCTTTTTGATTGAGTTCGATGTGTTTGATCATTGGGTTTCCTCTGTAAGTAGCGGTTCCGAAAAGGATGGAATCCCAAAATTTATAAATAGTAGGCAAATGTTCCTCCCAACTTAATTGTACAACTTCATTGAAAATATAGCCAATTTGAGCATCAGATTTTGCCTTGGTGTAAAAGTAATCTACCAAGAGCTTTATGTCCTCTTCGCTTCTAATGTCTTTCTTCATAGACTGCAAAAGTAAACATTATAGACTGTTTAGAAGGAAATTTTGAAATTGATTTTCAGTGAGGCGTAAATGAGCTTAGGAATTGTTTACTTTTTCAACACCCTCATGCATGCTCTTAAAGGGCAATTCTTCGGGCCTTTGTAGCCAATTGTCCCCTGCCCAAGTTGCAGATTGGTCTACGATATGAAGAACGAAAGCATGTCTTGATTTGTCTGAAATATTTGCTTTGGAGGCATGCACCAATTCGCCATGAAGCAATACTAAACTTCCTTTTTTTACAGGCAATGGCTGAAGTTGATCTAAGTCCCAATCCACTCTTTCATGAGCAGTTTTTGTAAAACTTGTACTCATTCCATCCTCATTTTTGATATATCGCTCTTGAATAGGATACGAAAGATGTGATCCAGGAATTACATTCAGACAGCCATTTTCTTCTGTTGCATCTTGCATCGCTATCCAGGCCGCAACACAGGTCATGGGTTCCGTGTATATAAAGGTAGAATCAATATGAGGATTGACCTTTGCTCCAATATTTGGTTGTTTGAAAATATATTGGCTTTGTACAATGACTGGTTGACTTGCTCCAACCGAAAGCATTATTTCATATAAACTCTTTTTATAGGCTATTTTTTCACAGTCCGGTTCCAGGTCATGCATTGCATGCCCGATCTTATTGATGGCTACAGATTTGTCAAGTACCAATTGTCCATTTTTGTCAAATGCATTTTCTTCAAAAAAACAACTTGATTTATAAGCGCTTTCCAGGAAGTAATTGTCAAGAACGTTTGATTGATTGTCCGTGGAAAATATTTTAACATCAGACATTTTAAATTCATCAATGAGCTTTTGAGCATTGGTGTTGAGGACATCTATTTCTTCATTGGATAGATAGTTCTCAATGACTAAGTAACCGTCCTGATGGTAGTTTTGAATTTGTTCTTTTGTTAGAAGTGCCATAATTTAATGTATCAATTGTTGAAGTATATTCTTGTTGATATTCTTTTGTCAATATTTGGGAGTACAAAGACTTTGTTCCCATTTTCATAAAGATAAAGAATAATTAGATAGGTCGTTTCTTCGTCAAAGACGAAAACTATCGGATGTAAATCAGAAATAAATCCAATGTCCTTTTAGTTTTCCAAGCCCATTTAATTCCAGTGCAGGAGCAGGAATTTTTATGAAATTTAAAGCTTGGAAAAGCCCTTTTAGAAATTTGGATTTTGTCGGGATTTTAGTCCAGTCGATATCAGGTGATAACAAAAATTGTCGGTAGCGTTTTGTTTCTGGAATCGGGACTCCTCGCCAGGAACTTTTATTTTCAAACTCACCAAACATTCCATTTGCGCTGTATCCGATTGCTATGTTTACCCAGTCTGGTATTTTTTCTTTTAGTAAAAAATTATTGACATTGGTGCTGAGCCAATAAGTATGTCCATTGTAATCGAGAAACAAACTTTCTAACGTATTGTCTCCTAAA
>CALIAG010000545.1 GCA_938041325.1 uncultured Saprospiraceae bacterium
CCTTTATTGATTTAGAAGTGGAAGAAAAAACCTTTGTAGAATTGGACTTGATTGATATTCATGGGAAAGTTGTGCATTCAATTTTCAATGGTGAATTGGCAAAAGGGTCTGCTCAATTTAATTTAAGTACATTAAACCTACCCTCTTCTTTTTACATTTGTCGATTCAAGACTCAAAAAGCAATTTTCAATAAAAAAATTCAAATCGTTCATTAACAGTTTGAAAGAATAGATTCAACTTTATTTTATCTTCACTTATAGTCCTTTTATAGAAAGGATTTGTAACATTCTTCTTTTTCATCCGTCTTTCTGCTACAACATCAAAATATCCACTTACTTAAAGCGTTATTTTTTTAGAATAACCTAAAACTAAAGCGAAGCTGATGAAAACAATTTTAACAAGCATTCTATGCCTGTTGACCCTTGGGTTGGGAGCGCAAAATATTATTATTTCAGGAGCTGTTTTAGACGCTAATACTCAAAAACCAGTTGCCTACGCCCATGTAGGTGTTCCCGCTCTTGCCATTGGAACGATCAGTGCAGACAATGGAAAGTTCGTTTTAAAATTACCCGCAAAAGCTAAATCAAACCTTCTTCGAATCTCCTTTATTGGCTATAAATCTTATGAAATCGCTGTTGCTGATTTTGAAAAAGGTTCAGACATACAATTGACACAAGCCACGACAAACTTAACGGAGATTATTGTCACGGATGAAAGTAAGGTTGAGGATATCATCCGAAGAGCTGTGCGAAAAATCCCAAAGAATTATCCAAACTACCCAACCACGAATACCGGATTTTATAGAGAATCAAAAACGGATTCCAATCAAGTTCACACCTATCTTGCAGAAGGAGTATTGAAGACACATAAACTTTCCTACACCAAAAAGAAAGAAGGACATGTCCAGATCGTAGAGGGAAGACAAGTTGCTTTGGTACCCGATTCGATTTTAAGAAGGACAGGGTATTTCACGAGTGGACATATGAGTGGATTGCGATTTGATGTTGTACAAAACCGAGAAGATTTTATTGATGAAAAATATTTCCCTTCTTATAAATATTGGATAGCTGGAGTGACCAGCTATAACGATCGCCCTGTTTACATCATTGGTTTTGATCAAGAAGGAGATGCAAAAGACGGAAGAATGCGTGGAAAAATTTTCATTGATACACTGTCTTTAGCCTTTATCAGAACGGAGTTTGAAATTACAGAAGAAGGGATCAAGAAACAATCAGATTATCCTTTGTATTCTGGAAGATGGAAAGCCAATAAGTACATCGTAAATTACCGCCAACAGGGAGACCGTTGGATTCTCGGTGACGCTACGCGGGAAGGCGTTTATCGTGATGGTGGACTTTACATGAATGAATACTTAGTGACAGAAGCACCAGAAGGTAAAGGCAAGCCATTGGCTTATATGGAACGAATAGGACGAGAATCTGCTTTTCGGGATATCACTGGGGAATACGATAAAGATTTCTGGAAAGACTATAACACCTCCCCTTTGAAAGAAGACCTCCGGGAAACTGTTTCACAAAAAGAAACCACCAAACTAGCGGAAGAAGTTTTTACTCCTGAGAATATGGAGCGATTAAAATTGCGTCAGGATTCCATCCGTATGAAGCAAGAAGATATGGTAAGAAGTAATACAAGTGCTTATCTAATTGAAACAGCAAAAGCAAAGGCTTTCAAGGGTTTTCAAATTTTGTCTTATTCTGGAGTTGGTGTCCATATGATACAGACCCCTGGTGCTAAAATGAGTATGACTTATTTCAAAGATTCTGATAAAACTGAAGGCATTTCTGTTACAGAAAACGTCAGCGAAAAGCAACGAGAATATATCTACCGTTCGCAGATGGATTTTTTATTCAAAGACAAGTTTGCATTTAGTTGGGGATTCAATTATGAGTTTTTGGATGCCATTTATAAAAACGTTTCTCTGGGAGTTACTTACCAACAAAGACTGAATAAAGGCCGGCCATTATTTTTCCGCCTTGGCGTGCATTATGATCGCACGAAATATATGGTTAAAGTTGGGCAGGCCGAAAACACTATTGGTGAATTCGAAGCAGAAAAGAAAACGTTTAAAGCTGATAAAATCAACATGTACTATGGATCAAGAGCTCGGAGTCTGATGGGCACCGCTTCTTTATCCTTAGAGCTTAATCCTGGGACAGAAATTTTCGTACAAGCGGCTTACCGCAGAACTTTTAAAGAAATTCCTACTGCCTATTTATGGGAAAGAGAGCGCTTTTTCCTTGCTAGGAAAAAAGAATTTATTAAGGATTTTGACCGCTTGGAAGTAACCAGAGACGATATGCGATTTGATTCGAATATCACAGATTTTAATAATTGGCAATTTACAATTGGTGTAGTCAAGAAAACCAATTTCAATTAATGTAAAATCCTTTTTAATTGTCAACAAGGCAAACAAAAAACTAATTCTCAAAAATTGCTTCCTACTTATTGATAATTCTTGTCAGTAAGGCTTAACTTTGTGTTAAGCATGCTAAGAATATATACGCTATTTCTCATCTCTGTCTCCTTATTATTCTTTTCTTTTTGTAAATCAGAAAAGAAGGATTCAACAACAGATTTTTCACAACAGATCAATAAATCCGGAGCAGAACTCTCCCAAATTTATTGTGCTTCCTGCCATCTCTATCCGGAACCGGAATTGCTAGACAAAACAACTTGGAAAAATAGCGTATTGCCACAGATGGCCTTACTTTTTGGCCTAGAAAGTCCTGCTGGCAATCCTTATTTCAAAATGAAGTATGATGAAATAAAAATAGTTGGAGCGGCAAAAGTTTTTCCATCTAAGCCAATCCTCCCCGATACTATTTGGAAAAAGATAACACAATTTTATATCGAAACAGCGCCCGATTCATTGCCATTGATCGCTCCTCAGCAACTAAAGGAATCTAAAAACTTTGTAGCCAATCCCATTTCATTAAATTTTCCTAGAGGAGCATTGTCCACTTTTCTAGGCAGTAGTCCAAACAGTTCTGATTTCTTATTGGCGGACGATAGCAGAGAATTGTTTAAACTAAATCAAAAAGGCAAATCAATTGATTTTTGGCAATTAGACAATACGGCTACTTGGATTGAAGAAGAAGAGGATGGTGCAGCATACGTTCTATACGTCGGGAATATTCATCCCAACGATTTACCGCATGGCAAGTTGATTCGGATTGACAAAAATAAACAAAAACAAAATATCATTACAGGCCTTACCCGACCAGTCCATTTTCAAAAACAAGATCTGAATCAGGATGGAATAGAAGACTTTGTCATTTGTAATTATGGCAATCACACCGGACGACTTTCCTGGTATCAAGCTAAGGAAGATGGTACTTATGAAGAACATATTTTATTGAATGCACCCGGCGCAATAAAAACGCATATTGAAGACTTGGACAATAATGGATGGCCAGATATAAGCGTTTTAATGGGACAAGGCAATGAAGGGGTTTTCATTTTTTACAACCAAGGAAATGGCCAATTCAAACAAGACAATCCGTTGAGATTTTCGCCGGTAAACGGTTCCAGTGATTTTCAAATTACCGATTTCAATAAAGATGGTTTTAAAGACATCATTTATGTAAATGGTGATAATGCTGATTATTCTACCATTCTAAAACCCTACCATGGACTTCACATTTTTTATGGAAACAAAGAAAATACTTTTGCGAAAAAAGCCTTCTTTCCTATCTCCGGATTGACAAAAGTAATCGCAGAAGATTTTAACAAAGATGGTAAATTAGACCTTGTTGCGAGTGCATTCTTTCCTAATTTCAAAACCAATCAATCTGTTCTCTTTTTTGAAAACACAACTTCTGATTTCAACCAACCCGAGTTTAACATTCAAACCTTAGCAGCTTCAGAAAAAGGCCGTTGGCTTTTGCTGGACAAAGGAGATTTTGATCAAGACGGTGATATGGATATTATTGCCGGATCATTTACTTTTTCTGCCTCTCCTGCTCCACCGAAGTTATTGCAAGATTGGAAATCAAGTGGGATCAGTGTGATGATGTGGATGAATGAGTAGATGCGAATCTCATAGACAATGAACTAATTCAGAACTCATCCAGTTTTCAAACTTCCTTTTCGACTAAAAATAGTCTAAAAAAGTGCTTCCAATCCAGTAGAAGCAGGCTAAATAAAAATAGAAAATTTATTATCTTTAGAAGGTCTCTTTATTAAACCTAACAAGCTCTATCATGGTAGTCAAACTCGAACGTTCGTTATTTTGCCTAATGCTCCTGATATTGGTCTTGTCTTGTCGGAATGAAGAATATCCAATCTCAGCTGAAATTGTGGATCGTCTTCCAGAAAAAGTAGATTATAATTTTCATGTAAAACCCATTCTTTCAGATCGCTGTTACTCTTGCCATGGACCAGATGAAAAAACGCGAAAGGCTAATTTAAGACTTGATATTGAAGAAGATGCTTTTGCAAAATTGACTAGTGGTAGCAATGAACATGCCTATGCGATCCACAAAAAGAAACCCGGTAAAAGCGAAATTATTGCTCGTCTTTATTCAGAAGATCCAGCATTGATCATGCCTCCTCTGGCTTCTAAGCTATTTGTTTCGGACTACGAAAAAGCCATTTTACAGAAATGGATAAAACAAGGAGCCGAATGGAAACCACATTGGGCATTCTCTCCTCCAACTAAAAAAGAATTGCCTCTTGTCGAAAACAAGAATTGGCCAAAAAACGAGATTGATTATTTCGTTTTAGCAAAATTGGAAAAAGAAGAATTGACCTTTTCAGAGCCCGCGGATAAAGAACGACTATTGCGCAGAGTCTATCTCGACTTAACCGGCCTCCCTCCTACCATTCAACAAATGGATCAGTTCCTAAACGATCCATCTGAAAATGCTTATGAAAAAGTTGTGGATGAATTGCTTGCATCTAAAGAGTATGCCGAACGCATGACTTTGGAATGGTTGGACGTTGCACGCTATGCCGATTCGCATGGACTTCATGCTGATGGCTGGCGAAATATGTGGCCTTGGAGAGATTGGGTCATCGAAGCATTCAATAGTAATATGCCTTATGATCAATTTATTACCGAGCAACTGGCTGGTGACCTGCTTCCTGATAAATCTCCGAAAAAAATTCTTGCTACTGCTTTCAACCGCAATCATCCTATGACAGGAGAAGGTGGGGCTGTTGATGAAGAATTCAGATTGGAATATGTCTTTGACAGAACGAGTACCGTTGCGACTGCTTTTATGGGCTTAACTATGGCTTGTGCACGATGTCATGATCATAAATTTGATCCCATCACTCAAAAAGAGTTTTTCCAAATGGCTTCTTTTTTTAACAATGTAAAAGAGTTGGGTATGACGGGCGATGATGGCAATTACGGACCAATGTTACTTTTACCTGATGATAATACTGCTGCTAAAATTCAACACATACAAAAAGAGATAAGCAAGAAGGAACAAGCACTAAATGAACGAGTTGCTGATTTAAAACAAACTGAAAAATTCATTCAATCATTAAAAGACAACAGTAAAAAATTACCGATTCCAGATCACCATTATCCCATTGAAAGTATTTCCAAAGGAACCGTCAATAAACAAAAAAACACCAAAATGGTGGATGGAAATAACAGGACTTCTATCGCAGGAGAAGTCGAAATTGTGGAAGGGAAATATGGAAATGCTTATCAATTTAATTCAGGCTATGATGTTTTGTATCTCTATGACGTGGGGCAATTTGATGTTCATACTGATTTTAGTATTTCAGCTTGGATAAACACAGATAAAGACTCTCCCAATGAAACACAGACAATCATTGGCAATGCAGGTGAAAAAAATAATTTCTGGAGAGGATGGGATTTCTTTATAGATTCTACCAGCAGACTGTCTGCCCGTATGATTTCAGGTTTGCCGCACAATTACATCCAAGTTACTTCTGAAAATAAAATAAAAACCAATGAATGGACTCAGGTTGCACTTTCCTATGATGGCTCTGGAAAAGCAAAAGGGCTGAGAATTTACATCAATGGAAAAGCTTGTGAAACAGAAATCAATTTTGACAATTTGTATAAAAATATCAGGACGCTTTCTGTCAAGCATCAAGAAGACAAACGTGGTTTGCGTGTAGCAAAAAGTTATAGAGGTTATACTGGGGAATATGGTATTTTTTCTGGAAAGATTGACGAGATAAAAATATTCAACCGGCATCTAAGTCATTTGGAAATTTCACAATTGAACAAACCTATTGAAAGTCAAAAACAAATGGCTGCTGATCCTACGAAATTAGATCGAATGATTTTGCTCGATCATTTAAATTGGACGATTGATTTGGAAACCAAAAAACTTCGCAAAGAGATTCAGGGTTTATTGGCTTCTAAAATCAAGCTGCAAGATGATGTTGAAGAAGTCATGGTGATGAAAGAAATGTCCAAACCACGGCCTATGTATGTGCTGGATAGGGGAAGTTATGAAAACCCAACAGTGGAAGTCAAAGCCAGTACTCCAGCAGCAGTATTGAGTTTCGCGGATGATTATGAAAAGAACAGATTGGGTTTTGCAAAATGGTTGACAGACGAGAAAAATCCATTGACAGCAAGGGTAACTGTGAATCGATATTGGCAAATGATTTTTGGAAGAGGAATTGTAGATACGCCACAGGATTTTGGAATTCAAGGTTCGCTGCCTTCACATCCCAATCTATTGGATTATTTAGCTGTGGACTTTATGGCGTCAGGTTGGAACGTAAAAGCTTTGCTCAAAAAGATTGTAACTTCTGCTACCTATCAACAAAGTTCAAAAGCGTCTGAATTATCTAAAGAAAAAGATCCTTATAATGTTTATTTATCACACGGAGCAAGCTACCGCCTTCAAGCGGAACTCATTCGTGACAATGCATTAGCAGCATCTGGTCTTCTGAAAAAACAATTGGGTGGCCCAAGTGTCCGACCTTATCAACCCGAAGGCTTGTGGATAGATAAAGGTAGTTTTTCCAATAAGCTATTGCGTTATAAAGCATCGTCAGGAGACAGTTTGTATCGCCGAAGTATGTATACTTTTATAAAAAGAACCAGTCCACATCCATCAATGGTTGCTTTCGACGCTCCGGATAGATCTATTTGCACTGTCAAAAGAGAAAATACAAATACCCCATTGCAGGCCTTGGTACTATTGAATGATCCCCAGTTCATGGAAGCTGCAAAAGCTTTAGCTGTCCGCGTTCAATCTGCCCATCCTGACAATGTTGATCAACAACTTGCTCTTGCTTTCAGGAGACTTACCGGAAGAAAAGCTATTACGAATGAAGTTCAACTTTTCAAAGAACACTTTACTTGGCAAAAAAATAAATTTGAGCAAGATCCTACGGCAGTAAAAGAAATCCTTTCTATAGGTCAATTTAAAATTACTAAAAGTATAGATGCTATAAATACTGCTGCTTTAACTGCTGTCATTTCAACCATGATCAGTCATGACGAATCTTATACCAAAAGATAAACTCTATGTCCCATTGTCACGAATATGAAAAACAGTATACCCGAAGAGATTTTCTTAGTCGAACCAGCCTTGGCTTGGGAGCAGTTACTTTAGGTGCGCTGTTAAATCCTGGAAAAATATTTTCCAATACTACAATCCCAAATTCAGGTATTCCTGGTCCACATTTTAATCCAAAAGTAAAAAGAGTCATTTATTTATTTCAAAGTGGTGGCCCTTCCCAAATGGATTTATTCGACTACAAACCTCTGTTGAATAAAATGAATGGTAAGGAATTGCCAGACTCTGTTAGGGGTGGCCAACGGCTTACCGGTATGTCGGCAGGTCAAAGCACCTTCCCTCTTGCAGGCACGCATTTCGATTTCAAACAACATGGACAATCTGGTGCTTGGGTAAGTAATCTTTTGCCTTATACTGCGCAAATTACAGATGAACTTACTTTCGTAAAATCCATGTATACAGAAGCCATCAACCACGATCCAGCAATTACTTTTTTGCAAACCGGATCACAATTACCCGGCAGACCTTCTATTGGTTCTTGGGTCAACTATGGTCTGGGTTCTGGCAATGAAAATCTACCTGCCTTTGTTGTTTTACTCACTAAAAATAAATTAGGGCAACCTTTATATTCTCGTCTTTGGGGGAATGGTTTTCTGCCTTCTCAATTTCAAGGAACTCAATTTCGGGCAGCAAAAGATGCCGTTTTGTATTTAAATAATCCTCCAGGTATTGATGAAATGGATCGCAAAAAGCAAATGGAGTATTTACAAAGATTACAACAAATGCAATACGAACAAATCGAAGATGAAGAGATAAAAGCAAGAATGGCTCAATATGAAATGGCATATAAAATGCAAACTTCGGTTCCTGAGGTGATGGATGTAGAAGGGGAACCAGATTATATTTATGACCTATATGGAGAAGATTCTAAAAAACCTGGCACTTACGCCGCCAATTGTTTACTGGCCAGACGGCTAGTGGAACGGGGAGTAAAGTTTGTGCAATTGTATCATCAAGGTTGGGATCAGCATGGCAATTTGCCCAATGCCATCAAAACACAATGTAAGGAAACGGATCAGGCATCTGCTGCATTGGTTATGGATTTGAAACAAAGAGGATTATTGGAAGATACTTTGGTTATTTGGGGCGGCGAGTTTGGACGCACGAGCTATTCACAAGGTCAATTATCAGATACCAACTATGGTCGGGATCATCACCCTAGGTGTTTTACGATGTGGATGGCAGGCGCAGGAATGAAGAAAGGTTATTCTCACGGGAGTACCGATGAATTCAGTTATAATATCACAGAAAAACCAGTGCACGTGCATGATTTCCATGCAACGCTATTGCATCTATTAGGTGTTGATCATGAAAGGTTGACTTTTAAATTTCAAGGAAGAAGATATCGCTTGACGGATGTACATGGAAAGGTGGTGAAGGCTATTTTGGCGTAAACACTTCGATTGCAAGGGATGTCTGGTCTTTTGAAAAACTAACGTTTATAAACAACTGTATATTAAGGACAATACTATATGAGATTGACGATTGAATGCAATTGAACCACAGAAGAGTCACAGAGAACACAGGAGTTCTTTTAACGTAAAGAATAGAAGGACACAGGAGGTATTTTATCTTCGATAAAATTGGGCGTGCTTAGTTTTTATGGATGTAAAAAGATTTTTGAATAAACGGTAACTTGAAAAAGAGGGTTTTTAAGGGTTAGAAATTGTGGTGCAATTCTGCCTTAGATCGTTAGTTTTTTTTAGTCAAACTTCTTGATTGTAAATTGCTTTTCCTCAATCCATTAGACACTCGAAAAAAAATAAATTGAAAAATAGTTTGAAAAATAGTTTGAAAAATTTATGGAATTTCAATCATTCCTGCGTCTATGTTAGTAGAAGGACGATCGATCCAAGTCTTCGAATTTTAAAAATACTTAACTCTTGAGAATGATCAGGAGTGAGACAGTAAGACTATGTGCTGTGTAGAAATGCGTCGAGAAATCGGCGGCGGTGGCGGCTCTAGGGTGGGGCCCTTCCCTCTTTGGGGCTTTTCTATCAAATTTCCAAAAATTGATACGAAAATAAATTATGCTGTCTATCAACAAAAACAATCTCCAATACATCTCTTCTTAAAACTCAATCTCATTCAAAATCCCTTCCTATAAAATTTTCACAGCAAAAAAGCATTTTATTCCAACTACATTTATTATTCCAGACAACAAAGATTAACTTAGGAAAAACTTACAAATAATATGATTTTACTAGCGAGTGAGACTGGTGCTTTTTTTGGTCGATTCCATCCTTTGGTCGTTCACTTGCCCATCGGTTTTATTACACTTGCAGCAATCATGCATTGGTTAAGTAGTCGGGCTAAATTTGCCAATCTAAAATCTGCTCTACCCACTATATTGATCTTGTCCGCTTTGACAGCAGTTGTTTCCTCTTTTTTAGGATGGTTGATTTCAGGCAACGGATCTTACCCTCCCAACTTAATTGGTTTGCACAAATGGTCGGGTTTTGCTTTGGCTCCTTTGTCTTTGCTCGCTTGGTGGATGTATCGGAAAAGCAATGCAAGTGGTCTTCCGGATCGCAAACTCTCCTGGCTCATTTACGGTTTATTGGCCGTACTTATTTTCAATGGCCATCAAGGAGGAAGTTTGACTCATGGTAAAAATTACCTTTTTGAAAAAGCCCCTGCGCCTATTGCCGCCTTATTTGGAATTTCTAAAAAAACAGATGTCAAAGTTCAGCTATCCAAAGACCTAGATTCTGTTTTTGTTTTCAAACAAATCATTCATCCCTTTCTCCTAGAAAGATGCGAGGATTGTCACAATGAAAATTCAGCAGAAGGAGATTTGATATTGACTAGCTTGGAAGGTATAAAAAAAGGTGGTTCCGAAGGCTTGGCTTTTCTTGGAGGTAGTTTAAACGAAAGTGAAGCTTATCAACGCGTTATTCTCAACCAAAATAATGTTCGCCATATGCCTACTGGAGGCAAAACTCCATTGACATTTAATGAAATCAGAATTTTAGAATGGTGGATCATAGAGGGCGCGAGTTACGACAAGCCGATGAGCCAATTGGAAGCGCCAGCGGATATCAAAGAATTGTTGGAAAAAGAATATGGCATTCCAGCTAAAGCATTGGATTTTGTCGATCAGCTAAAAATAGAAGCTTTGCCAACAGCAGTCATTGAAGAAGCGAAAAAGGGTGGCTTTAAGATCAATTCACTTTCTCCGAATCATCCTCTGTTAGATGTAGGATTTTCAGCAAGTGATGATTTCGATTTAAATAAACTACTGCCATTGAAGTCCCATATCACTTGGTTGGATTTATCCCAGAAAGATCTGTCCACTCAATCCCTAACTAATCTTGGAGAATTTAAAAACCTTACACGATTAAAAATGAGCGCTTGCTCACTGAGCAACCAGCAACTTCAAGCACTTGTTTCCCTTGAACATTTAGAATCTTTGAACCTTTATGAAAACAAGTTGGATGATGAAGCCATTGCTGTTTTCGAAGAAATGAAAAGCTTAAAAAAATTATATATTTGGAAAAACGAATTTACAGATTCTGCTGTTGAAGGTTTGCGTACGAAGCGACCTGATCTAGAAATCAATAATGGTTTTCAATTTTCTGGCAAGAGTTCTTTGTAAAAAAGCATAAAACACAAACACATGAAACGAAGAAATTTTATCCATAATACATTAAGCGCCTCCGCCCTATTCACTATACCAACTACCCTGGCAAAAATAGATCAGCAAAACACAGCACCTAAATTTAAAATGAAATTTGCGCCACATCTGGGTATGTTCAAACATACTGCCGGAGAAGATCCGATCGCCCAGTTGGAGTACATGGCAGATCAAGGCTTTGAAGCTTTTGAAGACAATAATATGAAAAAGCGGCCTGTTGAAATGCAGGAAAAAATGGCAAAAACCATGGCTAAGCATGGAATCACAATGGGTGTTTTTGTAGCACATACTATTTATTGGAAAGAAGGAAATTTGGCGTCAGGAAATCAAGAGAAGCGAACTGAATTTTTGAGTGAGATTAAAAGTTCTCTGGAAGTTGCCAAAAGAGTAAATGCGAAATGGATGACTGTTGTACCTGGTCATTTGGATCTCAAACAAGACATGGGTTATCAAACTGCCAATGTAATTGAGACGTTAAAACAAGCCAGCGCAATTTTGGAACCACACAATATAACGATGGTTTTGGAACCTTTGAATTTCCGTGATCATCCTGGGCTTTTTCTGACCAAAGCAGCGCAAGCTTTTGAAGTTTGCAAATCTGTCAATAGTCCATCTTGTAAAATATTATTTGACATTTATCACCAACAAATTCAAGAAGGAAACTTGATTCCCAATATTGAAAAGTGTTGGGATGAAATCGCTTATTTCCAAATCGGTGACAATCCTGGAAGAAAGGAACCAACTACTGGTGAAATCAATTATAGCAATGTCTTTAAGTTTATTTATGAAAAAGGATTTCGAGATGTCTTGGGAATGGAACATGGAAATTCGCGTCCGGATAAAGAAGGCGAGCAAGCGGTAATTTCGGCTTATCGAGCAGTAGATTTTCGAGGTTAAAAATTCTACTTCTTTCAAGCCATATTTAGTTAAGAATCAAACAAAAATTAGATGGTTTTTCGTTAAAAAGAACTAATTTAGAGGGCACTCCCACCTAAAAATATCTGTATCATCAATTCCAGGAAATCAGGATGAAACAGATGCCT
>CALIAG010000546.1 GCA_938041325.1 uncultured Saprospiraceae bacterium
GGCCCTATAATGCAACAAGTTCCATTATGTGCGTTTGCTATTTTACTGGTTTATGCTGGATTTAAATTGGCTTCCCCATCCGTGTTCAAGCAAGTTTACAGTCATGGTGTTGAGCAATTGATCTTCTTTGTAGGCACTATGATTTTGACGCTTTATACCAATCTATTAATAGGACTATTTGGCGGATTGATGCTGGCATTGGTCAGTCACATGTTATTGGCAAGAGTATCTATTCCTCGATTTTTTAAAATGATTTATGACTCTGGTTCTAATTTAGTTATGAAACCGGATGGCAGTTATGATTTAAAGATTAGAGGTATTGCGAACTTTTTAGGCATCTTAAAAATCAACAAATTAGTTGCCCAAATCCCTTCAGGTGCAGATGCTACAATTGACTTATCCGAAACACGACTAGTGGGCACGACTGTGTTGGAAGATTTATACGATTTTCAAAAAATCCAACAAAACGCTGGAGGGAACATCAAAATCAAGGGATTAGACAATCACATATCTTCTACCAACCACAAGTTGGCTACAAAAATCAAGATTGATGCAATAGAGCCCCTTAACCGACGTCAAAACAATCTCAAAGAAATGGCGGAAAGTTATGGCTTGGATTTTCAAGTTGAGCCCACTGAAGACATGGAATACTTCAAGTCTTTCTATTTTTTCAAAACACGGCTGATTGAAGCAGAATCCAATTGTATTTCTGACCGAGACAAAGACATGCACATCAACTTGATTGACGTGACTTTTGAGGAAGGCACAGACATCTTTCCCGATGAGTACAAAACCACAATTGGCTTGTTGAAGCTTTCTTTCCCGATTCCAAAATTCACCATTGAGAAAAAGGAATTCATAGACAAGCTACTCCCAATTTCAGAACATAGAGATATCGACTATTCCCTTTACAATAACCCTCCCAAAAACTACATTGTAAAAGTCAACGATATTCAAGGAATGGATGCTTTCTTGACGGATAAATTAAAAGTGCTGATTGAGATCAGCCAACTAGATCATATTGAAAGCAACGGAGAAGCGCTTTTAATCTTTAGCAATAATTTTGTGCTTGCTCAAGCAAAAGATTATATAAAGATGATTCAGTTTGTTGAGAATTTTAAATCGATGATTAAGGAGGGCTCATGAAGCAGTCATACAGCGTTTAAGAGTTGGTTAGTGTTCGATAAAAAAAACAGAAACTATCCGAACAAATTGTAAAATGTTCCTGTTCTTTATACCAGTCACATTCGTGGAAATCAAAAATCCTAAGACTTATATTCAAGAAGACAACCCCAATGCACTAATAGAAAGTATAAATCAATTTCTAAATTAAAAACGCAATACAACATTTTGGGCAATGTGCCTGTCGGGCAAAATCCCTTACGACATATATGCCAACCGTTGTAGCTTGAAAAACATTAAAATGATTGACAATCTAATTGAGTTTTTATCAGCATACGGGACTTTATCGAAAAGCAGTATTGAAATTCTACTAAAAAAAAATATCATTAAAGAATTCAAAAAAAATGATATTCTGTTGAAAGAAGGACAGTACGCCAAAGAATGTTATTTTGTTTTGAACGGTTGTTTGAGAAGTTATTATTTGATAGATAATGAAGAAAAAACAACTGCTTTTTTTGTAGAAAAAGATCCCATCACTCCAGTATCCTACACTTTGGATGAACCTTCCAAGTATTACATATCTTGTTTGGAAAACGCTATAGTTACAGTAGGCAACAAGTCACAGACAAAGAATCTACTGAAAGAACACCCAGAAATAAATCAGCTGTTCATAAATATAAATGAAGAACAACTTGCATCTAATCGAGAAAGTTTAGATTCCTATATCAATTTATCTCCAGAGGATAGATACAGAAAATTAGTGGATGAGCGACCTGGTTTAATACAAAGAGTTCCCCAATATCATTTAGCATCTTACCTAGGCATTCAGCCACAATCACTTAGCCGAATCAAAAAAAGGATGTCAAAAAAAACTTAGATACGAAAGTAACTTAAGTGAATGAAATTCATAATTGTGCCTCTTAACTTTACATTATTAAATGACATAAGAGATCACATTTATGAAAGTAAAAAACATCGTACTCATCACTGGGCTAGCCTATGCTTTAGTATTTGCAATTAGCATAATCGGAAATGGTTTATACCTTGAAAAGGTTTTGGATAAAGGAAATTGGCTTTTAACCTATCAAAATATCCTTGAGTTTCCTTTAGTCTTTAGAATAGGAATCAGCAGTTGGTTTTTAGTAATCATTTGTGATGTTATTGTGGCTTGGGGGATATATATTTTATTTAGATCAACAAATAAAGAACTCGCCTTACTTAGCGCTTGGATGCGAATTATTTTTGCTTCAATCTACGCAATTGGTTTTTTACAACTTTTTGAACTTTCTATTTTAATACACGACAATGTTTACATTGACTCGTTCAGCCAAAGTCAGTTGGTTACCCAAACAATGCTTTCGATGAAGCATTATGACAGCTATGTGAATCTTAGTTTTCTGTTTTTTGGGATTCATATAGGCTTACTTGCTTACCTCATATTGCAATCCAAATTGATATCTAAATCCATAGGCTATGCTCTAATCATTGCTTGCATCGGTTATTTGATTAACAGTTTCGGAAGTTTCTTATCTAAAGATTTTGCCAACAATCAATATTGGTTTGTTGCATTGGTTGCTATACCTGCTATCGTCTCTGAGTTATCATTGACAATATTTTTAATTGTAAAGAACAAAAAGATAAGTCTACAATTGCAATCAGCTAACACTAAAAATTAAAATTGATAAATACATCAAACAATGAAAGCAATCACAAAATATAAATACGGGGGACCTGAAATACTCAGATTAGAAGAAATAGAAAAACCTATTTTGAAAGATGACCATTTACTCATTCACGTTAGAGCAAATTCAGTAAACCCAGCTGACTGGCGTACCTTAAGAGGAAAACCTTTTTTAGCAAGACTCACTTCCGGCTTGTTTAAACCAAAAGAAAAAATCCTCGGCGCTGACTTTGCTGGGATTGTTGAAGAAGTAGGACAAGGCGTTACAAAATTTAAAGTTGGTGACCGCGTATTTGGAACTATGCTAGAAGGTGGAGGATTTGC